>JBBRGM010000024.1:0-20074 GCA_038240725.1 Burkholderiales bacterium
ATCGTTACGAATGGATGCATAGAGGCGATCAATCTCGCGTTGCGTGCCGTCGCGCAGCCGGGCGACACCATTGCGCTGGAATCGCCCACCTACTTCACGCTACTGCAGATCATCGAAAGTCTAGGCATGAAAGCACTTGAAATTCCGACCCATCCACGGGACGGAATTTCTTTGGAAGCGCTGGACCTCGCGACCCAAAAACCAGGCGCTGTGAAAGCGGTAATCGCGATGCCGAACTTTCAGAACCCACTCGGCGGGCTGATGTCCGACGAGAGCAAGGCGCGGCTCGTCCAGTTGCTGGAAGCGCGAGACGTGACATTGATCGAAGACGACATCTACGGGGAAATCCATTTCGCCGATTCGCGTCCACGCGCGGCAAAGGCGTGGGACCGGTCGGGCAACGTAATTCTGTGCTCGTCATTCACCAAAACCGTCTCCCCTGGATTGCGTGTCGGTTGGGTTGCACCCGGCCGCCGCTATAACGAAATGGCGATGCTGAAATTTATAAACTCGGTGTCGACCCCAGAATTGCCGCAAGCCGCTATCGCGGAATTCATCGCAGACGGCGGCTACGATCACCACATGCGAAAGCTGCGGGCAGGCTTTGCGCGCCAAGTACAAAAGACGACCGACGCAATCGCCGAGTTCTTCCCTGCCGGCACAAGGATCACGCGGCCGTCCGGTGGCTTCGTTCTGTGGGTCGAGTTGCCGCCGAAGGTGGATGCGCTTGTGATGTTTCGCATGGCCCGCCAGGAGCGAATCAGCATCGCACCTGGACCAATGTTCACGACCACGAAGCGCTACCGCAATTGCATACGTATCGGGTGCGGACATCCTTGGTCGCCGAAGATCGAGATGGCGCTGATGCGCCTGGGGAAGATTGCCGAAGCGTTGAGCTAGCGGCGACTCGTGTGCGGCGCGCACCGAGCTTTACGAGCGACTGCACACTGAGCATTAGTGCGCCGGCACCCCAAAAAAAGAGGCGCTCATTCAGCGTCCCTCGTCTTCATACTGCTTTCGTGCCTACAGCGAATTAATGTTGCCGCCAGCCTGCAGCTTAGATTTGATTTTCATCATCTGTCCCTGATTAATGTAGTTGTAAATTTTTTCAGTGCACGGCTGGCGAACTCGACCAGCCGGCCGGGTAAGCGTCACTGGCTTTTGTTCACCGGCTCGCCCATTTCCTGCCACCTGCTTGCACTTTCGTATTGAGTCTCAACTGCTCAACCGTGTTTTAGCGAATTGATGTTGCCGCCGGCTTGCAGCTTCGATTTCATTTTCATTCGGTTTCTCCTGAATGGATATTAATTATTGCGGGCAGTTATCGGTGGGCCACGCGCTTGCATTTGTCTGCGTACTTGTGACCGCGAGAACCTTAAAGCAAACATCACGCCGCTTAATTCTCACAAAATTTACACAGAGGTTTGCAACCTTAAATCTTGCCGTCATACATTGCAGTCGGCGGGATTCATCGGGTGCGCAGGCGGGCGTAGAGAATATGAAAACGACCGACCTTACGGCTTGGTGAAGAACAGAGGCGCCGCGAGAATGCCTTGAACGACCGAGGCCAATCCATACAGCAATGAAGTCGCCACCGCTTGTTCACTCGGTACGCCGGCTACGCCCAACACGACGACTGCTGCGAATTCCCGCGTACCAAATCCGCTCACGCCGAGTGGCAGCGAGGCCATGATGAATATCGGCGCAGCGGCCGCAAGCATCGCAGGAAAAGGCAGCGTAACGCCCACGGCCAGACCGGAAATCCAGAACGTACATGTGGATAGAAACTGCACGCCGAACGCACGCCAGACTGAAGCCAACAGCGCGGGTCTCGCCTGCAAGATGCCTCGCTCCATTCGCTGCCAGTTCGTCGAAAATTTCGCGAGCAAAACATGCCGTGAATTCTTCATGCGCGCAAAAGGAAACGGGACCAGCGGCAGCGCCACGACGCTCGCCAGGGCGACCGAATACAGCAATATTTTATCCAGAGGTACATTGGGGCCGCCACCGACGCTCGCCTTCCAGGCGATGCAAACCAAAGCGGCGACCAATGACAATCCGCACAGCATCCAAAGTCCGCTGAAGCGATCGAGAAATACCGACAGCGCAGACATGGGGAACGGGTTGCCAATCTTCGACAACTGCACGCTGCGCAATAGATCCCCTGACAGCATGGCGCCCGGCAATACAATATTCGTCGTGATGCCGCGCGCGTACATGAGCACGAGGCGGCGATACGGTGCGTACAACCCGAGGCCGCGCGCAATAATGGCCCAGCGTGCAGCGGACAGAAGATTTGCCGCGATAGCGACCAGCACGGCCATTGCGAATATCCAGGGATTGGCCTGACGAAGTTCGATCCATAGCGCACCAGGGTTCGCGTACCACACGACGAGCGCAAGCAGCGTGAGCCCGGCCGCAACTCGCAGCGCTAAGCGCGCAATCAATTTCTTCTGCGATGTAAGTGCGGCGATGCGCGGATCGGCGGGCGCTTCGCCCTCAGATTGGGAGTTGCTCATCGGACGCCGGGCTCGAGGGTTTACGCGCTCGCGGGGCCTGGCGCAGTACGTACTGCGGACGCCCCTGCGGCTCGTGGTAGATGCGAATCAAAAGCTCGCCGAGCACGCCGGTCGCGACCAATTGCACGCCGATGAGCGCGAGCAATGCGCCTAGCAATAACAACGGCCGTCCGCCGATGTCGTGCCGGAGAACGAGCTTGTCGAACGCGAGATAAGCGAGCGTGATCGACCCCAGAAACAACATGCCGAATCCAATGCCGCCGAACGCGTGCATGGGGCGGTGTAAAAACCGCAGCAGAAATTTGATCCAGAGCAGATCGAGCATCACTCGCAATGTCCGATCGATGCCGTACTTCGAGCTCCCTTTCGTGCGCGCGTGATGATTGACTGGTACTTCGATGATCTTCGCGCCGACTTCAGCGGCCAATGCCGGGATGAAACGATGCAGCTCGCCGTACAATTTGATGTCGCGGATGACCGGCGCTCGATACAGTTTCAGCGCGCATCCGTAATCATGCAGGCGAACACCGGTAACGGTTGAGATCAACGCGTTCGCAATCGTCGAGGGCAGTTTTCGCGACAAGGCTCGATCCTGGCGTGCCTTGCGCCATCCCGATATCACGTCGACGTCCGGGCGTTCATCCAGCAGATCCAGCAGACGAGGAATGTCGTCAGGATCGTTCTGCAGATCACCGTCCAGGGTCACGACGATATCGCCGCGTGCGGTGTCGAAGCCCGCCTGCAATGCGGCAGATTGACCATAATTTCGAATGAGGTACATCGGGCGCAGCCAGTCTCGCTCGATCGCCAGCTCTGCAAGCAGATGCGACGACGCATCGCGCGAGCCGTCGTCCACGCAGATCAATTCGAAGCTTCGGCCGCTGCGCATCAGCGCGGCGCCTACCCGATCTACGAGATCGAGAATATTTTCTTCCTCGTTGAAGACGGGTATGACGACAGAAACCTGGGGATGCTCGGCGGTCATCGGGAGGCGCAAATGCGCGGACAGTAAAGGAAGGGGCTGGGGAGGCCGCGCCGATTCTAGCATCAGGCGTGTTATCCGCCTTTCTGAGTCGGAACGAAGGTCAGGAAAAATGCGACTAGCGAGGCGGCGCCGATTACGCGCTGAAACCAGATTGCGTCCGCGTAACCGGCGTCATAACCGACCACCAATGTGATAGCGCAACCGGCGAACGCCGCGGCAGTCGACCACTGCACGAAAGGATGTCGTCCGAGATGCATTCGTTCGGACAGCTTTAACCCTACAGCGGCGGCCAGCCAACCTCCGCACGCCCCTGCCAAGATATCAAGCGGCCAGTGGACGCCGACGACGACGCGTGAGAGCGCAACGCAAACCGCGATTGCGAGAGGCACAGCATTCCATGCGCGCAAATTCAAGCCGAATACGCACAGGCCGGCGAGCGCAAACGCAGTGGTCGTATGGCCGGAAGGGAAGGAATGGTAGTGGTGCGCCGGTCCGATTACATGGAACGTGTCCGGGGCGAGCACACCGGGAGGCCGCGTGACATCAAGAATGGGCTTATAAATATGTACCCACGCCGTAGCGAGAAGCGCAGCGGGCAGAACGGCCCATAGCAAATCCGGCCGCCGTCTCGCCAGCGGCAGACATAATGCAAGTGCCACCACCGTGTCACCGAGTACCGTGAGGTCCGACCAAAGCCAATCGTTACTCGCCGGTCCCAGTCGATTGATCAACAAGAAAATGCGCTCGTTGGTCCCCGTCAGGAGAATAGCGGTCGCAGCAACGACGGCGACTGCCGGCACCAACCAGACGCGGGGATCCCCCAATCGGAGCTGCCTAGTGTGGTCAGCGTCCATCAGTCGATTCGCGCCAGCACGATCCCATTTTTCGCGTACAGCACTTGATACTGCAGGCCCTCCAGTTGTGCGAGCCGCTTCATTTTCGTGATGATCACATCGCCGTGCCGAGGTTCATGGCTCGGTGTCGGTCGCCCGTAGTAAACGCTAAAGCTCGGTGCGTTCAAACGCCACATCACGACATCGTAGTGTTGCGTGCGGGAAAGGAGTGCCGCTTCTTTGATCGGTTGCTGTTGCACGTTGCCTGCGAATGGGATCACAAAACTCGATAGCGCTATCACGGCAATGAGTCCCACGGCGACTAGCTTGCTGCGCATCGGCAGCCGACGTTCCATCATCAGCCAGAGAGTTACGCCGGCAGCAGTCGCGGCGTACACATAATAAATCGAGGTAAAGTATTGGCCCGCGTCGGCCAGCGCTTCCCGATAATAATCGTCGGGCAGATGCGGCAGCACTGCAGACACGATCGCCGGCAGCGCCGATAGAAAGAGGAAAAACAGAAGTGCAGGCGCCAGCGCCACGAAAACGGATCGAAGTTGCGAACCGTACAGTGCCATGAGAATGAACAGTCCCGACATACCGTACAGAATGTAATGCGGGAGTTTCGTCCCCGACAGAGAGAAAAACAAAAAGACGAAAGCAAACCAAAGCAGCAGATAACACTGAAGGTCATCGCGCCATATCGTTCGCCAGTTTTTGACGACCGGCAGCAGCAATGATGTGAACGGCAGCGTGCCGATAAGTACGACTGGAAAATAGTAGAGCAGGCTTCCCGCGTGGCCTTGCAGAGGTCCGCTGAAGCGACTGAGATTGTGCTTAACGAAAAATCCCTCGATGAAAGCCCAGCCTTCACGCTGCAAAATAATCGCGTACCAGGGCAACGCGATTGCCGCGAATAGCAGCAAGCCCAGCGGATCGAAGACCATTCGCGCCCAGGTTTTGAAGTCCCGTCGCAGTATGCAGAAAACGAGAGTCACCGAACCTGGAATCAAAATCGCAACCGGCCCTTTCGCCAAGAATCCGAAGGCGATGGCGGCGAACGTTACGTATAACCAAAGCTTTCGTCCAGTTTCGATCCGCAGCCAGGCGGCAAACATTGTTGCGGCAATCAACATATTGAGCAGCGCATCGGCGGTGGCAGCGCGACCGATGATGTATACGCCAAGCGACATGGCCGTTATGGCTGCGGCGAGCAGCGCGGTGTCGACTCCGTAGCGGCGTCGAGAAAACACATAGACTAGGAACACCCACCCGGTTGCGCACAACGCCGAAGGAAAGCGAAACGCGAATTCGCGCACTCCGAGGATTTTTACGCTGAAAGCCTGCAACCAGTAAATCAGGATGGGTTTGTCGTAACGCGGCTCGCCGTTTAGATAAGTCGACAGAAAATCATTCCGCTGAAACATCTCCACCGTGGCCTGGCTGAATGCGCCCTCGTCTACGTCGAACAGCGGTGTGCGCCCAAGCGCGTAGAAAAAACTCACCAGCACGGCAAAGCCGACGAAAATTGCGAGAGTCGCGGCGGGGCGACGCGCACTTGCGGAGGGTGCTTCGGACGACATGGTTGTAAGCGAATGATGTTGGCCGTTGAGGACTTCGCGGCACACCCGTAGGGCGCACCGTGCGCGGCGGAGCGTATTCTACTCGTGTCGCTGCAGCAGCCCATTTCCTGACGGCACCGGCGTCATCGCATATCGAGGTCGTGACCTAACTTCCAAAAAATGTACGCTCGCGTCCACGCAAGCTGACGTACTACGTTGCATTTGTTCCGAGCGGAAACACAACGCGCACGAATCATCTTGCGTTGCCTGCACGCGGCGCTGTCTCATCTGCGCGATGCGCAACGGGCTCCCGAACGCAAATCTGTGACATGGAACAAATCCTGCTCTCGAAACCACTCGAATACGGATGGGCCGCACGATGTGCAGCTCACTGCGACCGACCTGCACTGTTACTAATGCGAGGAAACGATGAACGTAGACTTCACGAGTGGCGAAACGAATGCCGTCATCAACTGGATCGAGACGGATGAACGCCGCTACCGATATTGGCGTGAGATGGCTCATCATGCGGTAACGAGTTTCGGTCAGATCGCCGCGTTATCGCGCGTCTCCGAAGCCCTGTACGACGCCGTTGCTCGCACGCTGCCTGAGTCGGACGGCCTGGTGGGCGACTTACTCCCCCGCGTTTTGGTACGCGTCAATTTCTACGAGATAGCCGCTGCGCTGATACGCGACGCCGAAGAAACGTCGGTCGACGCCGCCGCCTGAAGCCTGAACGCGCCCGGCCACGTTTCGTAGCGCCTGTTTTGATCGGGTGCTGGCGAGTGCGGCGAGCGTAACCTAATACATCTTCATCGAACCGCGGGAGCGCTCTATGCGGTCCCGCGTGCTGGTATCCCTATCCCCGGCGCCCGCTGGGTTCGCCAGACCTCGCCTTTGGCCGCATGGCGCGACAGATTCTCCCTTCGAACTCCGCGGCCGCCACTTCATGAGCCATCGAGGCACCGCGGCGATCCATCTCCATTGCGAAGCGCGTCAATAGGCCGTGCTAGCATCAGGTCCGCTGTCGCCAGCCTGCCCCGGCCACTCGCGCGTCAGCTAAATCTGAAAGCCAAACCAGGAGACTTCGCCGATGCCGGAAGAAGGATTCGAAACGCATGGCCCTGAAGAGCACGCTGTCGAGCATCGAGCCTTAGCGGGCGACAATCTCGCGAGCCGAGTAGCGGTAATGACAGCGATACTATCCACCGTCGGTGCGGTGTTCAGCTACCAGGGCGGTGCCACCCAGAGCGACGCCTTGATGTACAAAAACGAGGCCGTGCTAAAACGCACAGAAGCGTCGGATCTTTGGGCGTTCTATCAGGCGAAGAGCAGCAAGCAGCATCTTGCCGAGCTCGCTGCGATTCTCGTCACTGAGAAAAAATCGGAGTATGCCGCGGAGGTAGAACGCTACTCCCGCGAAAAGAAGGAGCTGCAAGCGCGAGCCGAAGCCCTGGAGGCCGAGGCTAAGAAGTACAACGAACTATCTGAACACGCGCTGCATCCGCATCATCGTCTCGCGCAGGCAACCACGATGGTGCAGATCGCGATTTCGCTGGCAGCCATTACCGTTCTGACACGCAAGCGCTGGCTGTTGGCAATGGCGGCGTTGTCCGCGACTATCGGGGCAGCACTGTGGGCGCTGTCATGGTTCGCACACTAACGTCCGTTGAAAGGCGGGCTCCCTCTTGATCTCGCGTTCAGAACGACGAGGCGCGGCGCTCATCATCGTCAATAGAATAAATAAGCTGCCGGTTGGATCGATGAGTGTTGGCTAACTCGATTCGGTGGCTTCACTTTCGCACGCCGCATTCCGGAATCACTACAACTGCGCACCCAGTAAAGATGCGGCGTGCTCCCAGACCTTCTCGGTAAGCGGACGGCTCTGCCACTCCTCCAACGTGTACCGGCGTGCCAGCGCCATGTCCCGCTCGAACGTCACGATCTGTTCTCGTGCGAACGTGGCGTCGTAGATATTTAGATTGGCTTCGTCGTTGAGACTGAAAGATCGGTTGTCGAAGTTAGTCGATCCCACCGAGACCATCAGGCCGTCCACGATTAAAACCTTGCAGTGATACATCGTCGGCCGGTACTCGTACATTTCCGCACCGGCCTCGAGCAGTTCTCCCCAACGCGCGCGAGACGCGGAGCGTACCGTATCGGCATCGGTATGGTCGCCCGGCATAATCACCTGGACTTTCACTCCGCGTTTAAGTGCTGCCACCAACGTGCGCAGCGTGAGTTCGTCAGGGACGAAGTAAGCGCTGGATAAGTGGATAGAGTAGCTCGCTGCAGTGATGGCCAGCAGATACATCAAATGCATACTCTCGCCGCCGCCCGAAGGTGAGCTGCTGAACATCTGCGCTCTCACCTCCCCGCTCGATCTGACTTCGGGCAAGTAGGCATCGCCATGCAGAACTTCGCCGCTTGCCTTCATCCAGTTGTCCATGAACACGGCCTGCATCTGCGTTACCACCGGCCCCTCTGCGCGGAAATGCGTGTCGCGCCAGTGATCGGGATCCTGCGCATGGCCGGACCACAAGTCGGCAATGCCCACGCCGCCGGTGTAACCGACTACTCCGTCCACCACCAGAACCTTTCGATGGGTGCGATTGTTGAGCCGCGTGAGGTTGTACCAATGCGGCGCGTGGTAGCGCCGGACCTGCACGCCGGCACGCTGCAACTCCTCGAGATACTGTTCCTCCATTTTGCTGCTGCCGACCCAGTCGAGCAACACATGCACCTTCACGCCGGACCTCGCACGCTCCGCAAGCGCGTCTGCAAATTCTTTTCCGACTTCGCCTGACCAGTAGATATACGTTTCGAACGTAATGCTGCGGCGAGCCGATCGGATGGCTTTCAGCATGGACGGAAAGATCTCATCGCCGTTAAGGAGCGCCTTGACTTGGTTGCCACCCACGATCGGCGGACCGAGCAGGACGCCCATCGCGGTGAAGAATTGCGGATCGCCCACCGAGTACAGCCGCGGAATACGCTCTTCGATCTTGCGCTCGCCGCCGGTAAGATTGAGGATCAGCAGACCGGCAAACAGCGTCATTGCGATGGAAGCAAAGACGAGAGATTTTCTGCCGCGCGTTGTTATTGTTTTGCGCATAAAGAAAGCGACGAGTTGAATGCCCGGTGTGGGGCGGGAACAGCACGGATTCTACGACACGCAGGTGGCAAAAGCTCAGCACCGGATGGTTCCGTGGCATCGATGCGATTGATGGTGGGCACTCATTAGGCGGCAATCGATTGCGCTAATGCAGCATTTGCGCGAGCGATGCCCACTCTTGACCCGGCCAATACACGCGAGTATAAGAGCGGTGCAGAATCCTCAAGTTGCGGACTCGCTGCTCCGTTGTAACCGCTTCCACGGCGCTCACACAGTAGTCGTTCTGTCTCTTGAAATTCTCGCGCTCGGGCGCAAGCCCTCTCTACATTTTTTTTCAGGAAGAAGCGACATGACGACGGGTACGGTTAAATGGTTCAATGATGCGAAGGGTTTCGGTTTCATCACGCCCGACAACGGCGGAAAAGATCTCTTTGCTCATTTCTCTGCCATCCAAGGCGGAGGTTTCAAATCCCTGCGTGAGGGACAGAAAGTCTCGTTCGACATCACCACTGGACCGAAGGGCGAGCAGGCCGTCAGCATAAAGCCCCTCGAATAGTCCACCGCACTTACATTGAAGAGCCCGGGCGACCGGGCTTTTTTTGTCCGCAACGTGGCCACAATCGCCTTGCCTGGGACGTAGCCCGCACCTGCATCCACGTGCGACGTCACGCTGCTTCTCACGTCGGCGTCTGGGCAACCAGCTGTTATTGGCTCCCTAGCCGTACAAGCGCAGATTCATACGCTGCAACCTACCAACGGTACGCAGCGCGCTATCCGCCGACGACTACTCTAACCTTTGTCCTACAGTTGAATCAGCCTTGCGCTTATATCCTCACGACACATCAATAGATAAAGTTCGATCCGTGCACAACATCGCTGCACTGATACTTTGATCGAGAGGAGCGCAATAAATGGAAAAATATAATGTGTCCCAGATTGAAGGGCGCCTGTTTGGGCTTCGCGATTACGCAGTCACTTCATTCGCGGATGACGATAGCGACTTCGACGCATTCGCGAGCGCAGATATCGACCCGCCGCAGGATGACGATCGGGTCTCCGATGATGTCGATGACATCCTTCGGGATTTCGCTAACCCGCTCGAACGATGGGATGACTAGCATTCCCGCACTATAAATCGCGCGGCGATCGTTGGGCGACGATCGTTGAGCTCTCGGTTTGCTCTTCTGAGATGGGATACGACAGCGCGACTGTGTGACCGCGCATAACCGTTGGGCTGTTGGACATGAGATCTGCCGTAGCGGCTGCCGATTTCTTAGTGGATTGCCGTCACCCACGCGAATCACTTGTGTGGAATTCGCTGCGTCCGGTTTTGCCCGACGTGTGACCGAAAACGCGACCTCTTTTCACCTTGGAATTCCGCATTCCCAGACGTGGCAGAGCGATCTCTCGCCTGCGTCGGCCGTCTCTAGCGCGCAGATGATTTGACCGCTGCGCAGGCTACTGTGAGTTCGGCGTGGTGCCCGGCTCGGTGCCTGGAGTGATTGCGTTCGGCGCTCCGTTGTTCAGGTTCCCCACCGTACGGGCGGTCGCTGGATTGGGTCCTGTAGGCGACGTCGGATTCGCGATTCCCGATTCTGTGGATTCGCGCTTGTTCTTGGAGAATGCATTCTCAACCTTCTCCTTCCCGACATGCAGATCCTCACCGGCGCCCCGAAAGGTACTGCAACCGCTAGCGAAGACGGCGACCAGTACAACCATTGCGAGTTTGAGATACATGGCAGTCTCCAGGGAAAATGATTTGCGTACTGCGCTCGCAATCGACATGCCACAGCGATCGCGGACTTCGCAGCAACTTATGCATTGATTGTTCTGGATTTCCGGCGCTAGCGCCGATCGACACGCCTGCAGCCTCGAAGGAAGTACTGCAATCCGTGCACTACTTACATCGTCTCCGGGTAACGCAAAGAAAACGGGACCATCGAATGGTCCCGTCCAGGCATTTTCCCGCTCAGAAGGAATTAGTCAGACGTCGCGCCTGTCTTGCTGCGTCCGAAACTGTAGGCCACACCGACCCAGATTCCACGCGGTGCGCCTGGCGCATATGCCGTTGCGTTTTGCCAGCTCGCCGAGTTGTAGTTGAAGCCGTTGGTTCCAACCGCGCCGCCCGCACCCGGTACGAACGGATTGACGCCGAGCCCGCCTGCGGTGAAGTACTCTCGATCGAACAGATTGGTGACTTCGGCGAATAAAGACACCCCACTTTGAAATTCGTAACGGGTACGCAGATTCACGGTCGCGAATCCAGGCGACTTACCCGACCCCACGAACGGACGGCCATCGGCATCGGTACCCCCCGGTTGATGCTGGTTGTTTTCATTACCGCGGACGTACTGCCACGACTGCGCGTACAACGATAAGCCGACCGACAGCGCTTGCGTTGCGCGATAGGACGCGCTGATCTTGAACACGTGCTGAGGCAATCCTGGAATGCGATCACCAGGTTGCACCGAGTAGACGCCGTCCGCATCACTGCTGCTGTTTGCGCTGTTGACCAAAGTTGCGGGGCTCTGGAATGTTGCGTCGAGGTACGTGTATGCGCTCTGCCAGCTGAAGCGTCCCTTATCGCCTGAGAGCCCCAGCTCCAGACCCTGACGGCGCGTTTTCCCGAAGCTATTGAAGTAGCCTTGTTGCGGTTGCGTCGGCGAGCTGACGAAAAGAATGTCGTCCTTGGTGTTAGTACGAAATACCGACGCGTTCCAATTGAAGGCGCGGTTGAGATGTCCGCGCGCACCGATCTCGCCTGTCCGCGCGACCACTTGAGGGAGAAACGGATCATCGGTCAACGCAGTCGGTATCGTGCAGGGCGCGGCCGGATTCGCACAGCCAAGCTCGATCGGCGATGGAACGCGGCTGCCCTGGCTCAGATTTGCATATGCCGTCAGACTGGGCGTTACATTCCATGTTCCACCCAGTGCCGGATTGAACTTGCGATAGGTGAATGTTTCATCCGACACGTTGAATTGATCCACCCCCATGTATGCTGCAAGCTCTTCGGCGTTTTCGTTATGCGTGAGATTAGTATTCACCCGCGTAACATTGTAGCGTCCGGACAATGTGAGGTGCACCGTCGGACGCACCGACCAGGTGTCGGTGACAAAACCGCTTACGGTCCGATACCGCCCGGTTATCGCGTTCGACAAAATCTCATCGGGCCAGAAGATAAACAGCCCCGGCGCGACCTGCACCGTACGGTTGTCGTCCAGCACGCCGAGTTGTGCCGTCTGCGTGTAGTCAACGTGGCTGTTGTCGTAGGTGGTGCCGATCGAGAAGCGGTTGGCATCTTGCACGTTGGTATATTGCAACGCCGCGCCTTCGCCGTTTTGCGCAGTCTTCGTGCGGTTGAACACCCCAGTCGGTGCAAACCCGTTGGTGGGGTCGAACGCCGTACCCGTGCCCGGCGCAATACTGGTTGCGCCTGCGCCTCGAAATCGGTATCGGTGAAGTCATCGAAGAAATCGCCGTTGAGCTTACTCCCGCGCGCGCGGCGGTAATACGCACTGCCGCCGATCTGATTGTGCGAATCCAGCTCCTGTGTACCTGACAGGGCGATCTGACTGACCTCGTTTTTCGTCTGGTCGGGTACGGTGAAGACGCCGCCCCACCGCTGCTGCAGGATGGAAAGCGGCGTCAACCCATTGCCGACGAGCGTGGTGTTGGCGTAGAGGACGGATAAGTCGAGCGAAGTGCGCTCGGTTCGGACGCTGGCTTTGCCGAAGAACTGGTCGACCGAGGAAGGGGAGAAATCGCGCCAGCCGTTTTCTTCGAAATGGTTGGCGTTCAGATACAGTCCGAAATTATCGCGGCTGCCGCCCACTTCCGCCCAGACGTTGCGACGGTTCCACGAGCCCCACGATGCTTCGACATGGCCGCCCGGGTCGGTAAAGCCATCCTTCGTGTGGAGCGCGATCGCACCGCCGAGCGTGTTCAATCCATACAGCGGATTCGATCCCGGAATGACATCGACACGGGAGATGGCATTGATGGGGATGAGGTCCCAGGCGACGACGTCGCCGAATGGCTCGTTGATGCGCACGCTGTCGAGGTATACCGACAGTCCCTGCGGCGTGCCGAGCAGCGGTGATGCGCTGAAGCCGCGATAGGTCACGTCCGGCTGAAACGGATTGCCCTGATAGTTGTTGACGTTAATCGAGCCGACGTTATCGTCTAGCAGGGAATTCAGCGTGACGGGACGGGCTGCGGCGATCGTCTTGCCCGATATCGTCTGCACATTGCCGGGCACTTTTTCCTTGCTCATCTCGAGACCCGGAACCGGCGTGGTCGAAATGACTTCGACCGTCGGCGCGCTTACGGTCGATGGGTCCTGGGCGAGTACGGAGACGCAGAAAATGGTACCGAAACTTGCGGGTATCAGGGCGAGGCGGAAGGATTTCATTGTTATTGTCGGCCCGTGTGGTTTTGCTCAGACGGCGATGTCGCGCAGCATGCAAGGCTCTCCGCGACCAGCCACCCCTCTGACGCCGGCGCCGTTATTCCATCCTCAGCTCTCCCTTCGAGGATCGGCAGCCGCAGTCTGGCGACTCTAGGCTGCAGGTCACGACGATGGCAGGGACATCCTCCTTCGATCACTGGGAAATTTTCCCGATCGGCTACTTGCGGCGGAACTTTCCATCCCACCTTCCACAGTCGAGCCGATTTTGCGCCAGCCGATCGACGCCAGTCCGGCGACCAGAAGAGCCGCAAACGCAATGCCGAGCGGAAGCAGGAACGAGATGCCGATGAGCTCTAACATGCGATGACTTGCCGGTCGATATGCGATGAAGCAATCTATCCGTGCAGACCTCGGCGGCCAAGGGAAATGCTCCCGACGTAGCCGGGAACGATAATCGACCGGCGCCGTGCCAAGAGGCGTGAGAATCTCCCTTGTCACGCAATGAACGCGTAGCGTTAGATAGCGACCTGGCGGCCGGCGCAATAACTGCCGCTTTTTATCCTTTGAACCTAGGTGTGACCTGAATGACCTCTGCTGCGATCTCCACACCGCTTGCGCCTCCGCCCGCGCGCTATCGCGCCACACGCGATTTGCTCGTCGTTGCGACGGTGACCCTCATTACATTTTCTGTTTCTGCTGCGCTGGAGCTGCGCGAGTGGCTAACGGACGTGACGCGCTCGATGGAGGTCTACCAGATTGACGAGCTGCCCTTCACGTTCGCGGCGCTGGCGCTGGCGCTTGCCTGGTTTTCCTGGCGGCGCTGGCGGCAGGCGTCGCAGGAGCTCACGTTGCGTGTCGCCGCACAACAAGCATTGGTCGAGCGCGAGGCGCAGTACCGCACGTTATTCATGGAGAACATTGCAGGCAATACAGTCGCAGCGCCGGACGGTACGATACAGCTGTGCAATCCGGCGATGGCTCGGATTCTGGGACTTGCGTCCGCTGGTGGGGCGGCCGGCCGCAACCTGGGCGAGTTCTACGCGGATCGCACACTGTGGCAGACCCATGTCGACGCACTCATGACCGGGGGAAAAGTGGAAGCGCCGCTGCTCGAGCTGAAAAGCGTCGCGGGCAATACGGTCCGCGTCATCGCTCGCATGCTGCCGCATCGCGCGATCGATGGTGCAACGGAGCTGGAGGTCTACTTCACGGATATCTCGGAGCTGCACCTTATTCAGAAAGAACTGGCGCAGACCCTGGCGGAGAACCGCCTGCTGTCACAGCGCTATGTGGCCGTGCAGGAAGCTGAGCGACGCAACCTCGCGCGCGAGCTGCACGATGAGCTCGGGCAATGTCTGAACGCGATCAAGCTCGACGCCGTTTCGATTCGCGAGGTCACCCGCGGCACGGCACCCGACCTCGAGCAAAGCGCTATTTCGATCATCGATATCTCGAGTCACGTATACGATGTCGTGCGCAGCATGATGCAGCGGTTGCGGCCCGCGACGCTGGACGCCCTCGGGTTGCGGGACGCGGTCGCAGAGTTGATCAATCAGTGGCGGCGGCGCAACGCCGGTGTCGAGTGCGCATTCGAAACGTCGGGGGACCTGGCGAATCTCGGCGAGGTCACCAACATCACTGTCTATCGCCTGGTGCAGGAATGCCTGACCAACATCGGCAAGCACGCATCAGCAACGCTGGTCCGCATCGCGCTGCATCGACATCGCACCGACGAGGTAAGCCTTACGGTGAGCGACAACGGCCGCGGCATGGACCTGCACGCCAAACGCGCAGGGTTGGGCTTACTCGGTTTGCGTGAACGAGTCGAAGCACTGCACGGCAATCTCGAATTGATCAGCGCACCGGGAGCTGGAATGCAGATCATGGCGCATATCGGAATACCTTCCCCTCAGGCGGAGTGAAAAATGACGGTTCGTGTTTTGCTGGTCGACGATCACGCCGTAGTGCGCGAGGGCTATCGGCGCTTATTGGAACGCACCTCGGACATCCAAGTGATCGCAGAGGCGTCCAGCGGCGAAGAAGCCTATCGGTTGTTTTGCGAGCAGGCACCCGACGTCGTCGTGATGGACATCAACCTGCCGACGATGAGCGGAATTGAAGTGACTCACCGGTTACTTGCACGAGAGCCGCAAGCGAAAGTGCTGGTCTTCAGCATGCACGATGAAGCGCTGCTCGCGTCCCGCGTTCTGCAAGCCGGCGCGTTCGGCTATGTGACCAAAGCCAGCGCGCCGGAGGTTCTGGTCGAAGCTGTGCGTGCCGTCGCCCAAGGGCGGCCATACATCAGCCACGACATGGCGCAGGTGCTGGCGCTGCAGACTGTGGCTGGGCACGACGTGGCACTGAGCACGTTATCGCCGCGCGAATTCGAGGTGTTTCGCTTGCTCGCGGAAGGTAACCCGATCAACGAAATCGCGCGCATCTTGTCGCTCAGCCAAAAAACCATTGCCAATTATCAGTCGACCATCAAACAAAAGCTGGAGGCCGATACCTCGGCGCAAATGGTTTGGATCGCTTTGAAGCAAGGTTTGGTCGGGAACGATTAGCGCTGCGCGTTGACTCGTACGCGCTACGGGCCCACACATCCGGCGCGAGCTCGGCAAATGTACGTCATTCAAATCCGGTCGTGAGAAATTCCCGGATCGCGACCCGATAAACTCACTTCTCGGTCTTCTCGCCTCGCCGTAATCTGCACGTGAGTCTTGCAGTCGTTTCTATTGTTTTACACACCTCCCTGGGCCGGCCCGAAAAGCCGGCCTTTTTTTTTGGTTGCGCGACGTTGTCTGGTCCGGCGAGGCTCCGATGAAGATTTAGATCACGCGCAAAATCCCTCCCGCACTAAAGTGGATGCGCATGGCATGCCCCCGCCTCGTAGCTTGACAGCGAAGTAGCGCTGCCTTAATAGTGTCACCCTTAACGGCTCGCGATCCGACTGCTGTCACGATCGCCACGCACTGCACAAGGCAGGCGAAGTCGCATCTAACGATAAGATTCACGGGAGGGGATTTGACGCATCGAATTTCTACTGCTGTGGCCGCGTTGTTGCTGGCAACGGCGGCATCGGTTGCGCACACCGCCGATCTGGCATTGCGCTTCGGCACACCGTTCGTCACCAACAGCAATCTGCACAAGGCGATGGAAAAATTCGCCGAAGTCGTCGGCAAAGAAAGCGGCGGCAAGATCAAGGTGCAGGTGTATGCAGATAGTCAGATCGGCGACATCCAGCAGCTCATCGCCGGCATGCAGCTCGGCACTGTCGACATGGCATATCTCGGCGTCGGCAATTCCGGTCAACTGAAGGACTGCGGACCGCTCAACGTTGCCTACCTGCCGTATCTGTTCAAGAACAAAGACACCGCGACCGAGGTTCTCAACGGTCCGATCTTTACCCCGTTGTATGAGACGTGTGCCAAATCTTCTGGCATTCGCGTCTTTGCAGTGGCAGGTGCGCGATCGCCGCGCGCCATCGTGACGACCAAGGGCCCGATCAACAAGCCGGAAGATCTCAAAGGGATGCGTCTTCGCATTCCGCCGATCCCGATCTTCCGCGAGACATTCGAATCGCTCGGGGTGAAAGTCGTCCCGCTGGGCCTGAATGAAGTCTACATGGCGTTGTCGCGCGGCCAGGTCGATGGGCAGGACAACGGCTTCGACTTGACCGTGTCGTTCCGCTTCCATGAAGTCTCTAAGTTCTGGTCGGCGACGGATCACGTGCACGACGTCGCGGCATGGTACATCTCCGAGCGCCGCTGGAAAACGCTTAGCAAAGAGCAGCAGGATTTGCTCAAGCGCGCCGCGCAGGTCGGCGGTAAGGTCGCGACCGATCTCGGCGAACAATACGATCGTCAGGGCATGGCGGAGCTGAAGAAGGTCGGCGTGACGTACGTGGTTCCCGATCGCGCAGCGTTTGAAGCCGCCTGGAAAGACGTCTACAAGAGCTACGAAGGCAAAGTGTGGCCGGTCGGCCTGGTCGCACAGATCAAGGCGGCGCAGAAATAATGGCGCGCACGTCGCGCTACTCCTCGTCGCCGCACGCGTGTGGCGCGCTCGCGCGGGCGTTGAATGCCGTCGCCCGGCGTGATCGCCACCGCTGAACTTCCATATAGCTCGCCGCCCCTCCACGCGTCTGTTTTAATCCGCATGCCCACTCTACTTCTTCATGCGTTGCGCCTGCTCGACCGGCTGGTCGAGTGGGTGGTCATCTTGATGATGGTCGGCATCGTGGTCGTCGTGAGCTTGCAGTTCGTTGATCGTCACTTCATCGATACCGGGATCGCGGCGCCAGATCAATACGCGCGCGTCGGATTGATCTGGCTGACCTTCATCGGCTTCGCAATGGCGCTGCGCTCCGGGATGAACATCCGTGTCGACTTGATCGACGCGAGACTGCCGCCGAAAGTGCGATTCGTCCTCGAGCTGCTGTTCGATGCACTGCTCGTCGTGCTGCTGATGGTCCTGTTGCCGGGCAGCTGGCGCCTCATCGAGATCGGCAAAGATCAGGATCTGCTCGGCACCGTGTTCACGTCCGCAGTGCCCGCGGCAGGCGTGTTCATCGCCTGCGTTCTCATGCTGATATATGTCGGCTTGCGTTTGGTCGCGCGCCTCTTCGGGCATGAGTTGCCCAAACCCGAAGAGGTCTGAGTGCTTCCGCTGCTGTTCGTCGCATTTTTGCTCGCACTGCTGATCGGATTCGACGTCGGCTTCTCGATGATTTTTTCTGCCTGGCTCGGCATCCTCGCCAAGCCTGGAGAAGCGATCGACAACGCGATGATGGCGCTCTCCATGATGGCTGCTGTCGACAGCTATGCGCTGGTGCAAGTGCCGCTGTTTATTCTCGCCGGTGAGCTGATGAATAGCGGCGGCCTGACGATGCGGTTGATCGACTGGGCGATGGCGCTGGTGGGCCGGCTGCGCGGAAGTCTCGGACACGTTTCGATCATCACAAATTTCGTTCTGGCCGGCGTATCGGGGTCCGCCGTTGCCGATGCTGTAGCGACCGGCAAACCGCTGATCCCAGCAATGCGAAAGGAAGGCTATGGCGAAGGCTTCGCGGGCGCGGTGATCGTCGCAGGCGCCCTGCTCGGGCCGATGCTGCCGCCATCGATTCCGATGGTCGTCTATGCGCAGATCTCGAATCAATCGGTGATCAAGCTGTTCATGGCCGGCGTCATTCCGGCAATCATTCTTGCGATGGGATTTTTGGTGGTCTGCAGTCTGGTCGCACGCTATCGCAAGTATCCGAGCCGCGAAGGCGTCGATTTTCGCGCCAAGGTGCGCGCCACGGGCCGTGCTTCCTGGGCATTGATGATGCCGGTCATTATCATCGGCGGCATCCGCTTCGGCTTATTGACGGTGACGGAATCGGCAGCGCTCGCGGTTCTCTATGCGTTGTTCGTGTGCCTCTTCATCTATCGAGGCATCACGTTCCGCCAGATTCCCCGATTGATTTTTCATGCGGGGCGCTCGTCGGCCATCATTTTGTTTCTGCTCGCCGCCGCCGGACCGTTCAGCTGGCTGGTCGCCGAGAGCCAGGTCAATCAGAGCGTGATCGACATCATCCAGGGCATCTCGACCAATCCGATCGTCGTGCTGCTCATCATCAACGTGTTTCTGCTGCTGGTCGGCTGCATCATCGAGCCGCTGCCCGCGATGATAATTTTTCTGCCGCTGCTGATTCCGCTCGGCGCGCAAGTCGGCATCGATCCCATTCAATTCGGCGCAGTCGTCGTGATGAATCTGATGATCGGCTTGATGCATCCACCGATCGGACTGCTGCTATTCGTCGTCTCGAGTGTCGGCAGAATCCGGCTCGGACCAGTAATGTGGGAGGTGCTGCCGTTCCTAGGGTGGGCACTGCTGGTGCTCGTTCTGACGATCGTCTATCCGCCGATCACGACGTGGCTGCCGAGTCAGATCAAGTAATCGAGCTTTGAGGGATTGAGACTTAGACCTGGTCTCTGCCGCGGACTTGCTCGCCTGCAGTGGGCTAAGGCTTGTCACGCCGCAGCGGTGTCAGGAGCCCGACACCGCGAAATGTTCAGTGTAGATCAGCGCCGACGGGGTGCCGGAGGCCGATTCGGTCGGGAAACCGCCTCGTCTTTATGCCGGAACGTGATGCGCGCCTTGGTCAGATCATAGGGCGTCATCTCCAGCGTCACCTTATCGCCGGCCAGAATTCGGATTCGATGTTTACGCATTTTGCCCGACACGTAGGCCATCACGTCGAAGCCGTTTTCCAACACCACTCGAAAGCGGGTGTCGGGTAATACCTCGCTTACTACACCTTCCATTTCTATCAGGTCTTCCTTCGCCACGTGCCAACCCTTTTTTTAGCGACCGATCCTTCGCGTGGATCGTCTGGGCGTCGCTTGTCGTTATTGAATGCGTTCGCGCAAAAGCCGGGCGGCGTGACCGCCCGTTGGCTCAGGACGGTTTACAGGGCCTTCAGATTCACTGCGGAAGACTTGCCATCGCGTCCCTTCTCCATTTCGTAAGAAAGCTTTTGGTTTTCCTTGATGGTACCGAGGCCGGCGGCCTCAACGGCGGTGATGTGCACAAACACATCCTTCGAGCCGTCTTCAGGAGAGATGAAACCAAAACCCTTGGCTGGGTCGAACCATTTTACGGTGCC
>JBBRGM010000025.1:0-19765 GCA_038240725.1 Burkholderiales bacterium
TGGTCGGCGACCGCGTCGGGCTGCACCCAGTGTGGGTTATCTTTGCGATTCTCGCGTTTGGCTATCTGCTGGGCTTCGTCGGCGTGCTGCTGGCGGTGCCGCTGGCGTCCATTCTCCTGGTGCTGGTGCGTCACATGAAGCGGAAATATCAACAGAGCGCCCTCTACGACTGATGGCCACCCACGCCGAGCAATTGGTCTTCGATTTCGCGCAGGTGTCGCGTCCGGCGCTCACCAACTTTGCACCCGGACGCAACAGCGAAGCCATTGCGACTCTGCACGCGTGGCTCACCGACTTGGTCGAGGAACGCTGCATTTTTCTCTGGGGCGTGCAGGGCTCGGGCAAGACGCATTTGCTGCACGCCGCGGTAGACGCGGTGCAGGACGCGGGCCGCGCCGCGATCTATGCGACGGCCAGGAGCGTGGAACTGGTCGAGCATATACAACCGCTGCCGGCGCTGGTTGCCATCGATGATGCGGAAGGTCTCAACACAACGGCGCAAGCCGCGCTGTTTCGTATCTTTCAGCGTGCGAACGACGAACAAAGCCGGTTTCTCGTAGCTGCGCAATCGGCGCCTCTAGGCTTGCAATTACGTGACGACCTGCGCACGCGGCTAGGCGCGGGCTTGATCTTCCATCTCAATTTGCTCAGCGATGTCGAGAAGGCGGAATTCCTGCGCAGCCATGCGCGGGCCCACGGGTTCGCGCTGCCCGAGGCGATCGTCGAGTACCTGCTTCGCCATCAGGGCCGCGACCTGCTCTCGCTGATGGCGATCGTCGATGCGTTGGATCAATACTCGCTGCAGACCAAACGGCTGGTTACCCTGCCACTGTTACGCGAAGCGATCAAAGCAGCGGAAAGCAAGCTGCCGGCTGCAAGATAGCGAGGCAGTCGGCGCCTGCGAGCGCCCGGTGCCTAGTCCTGTTTGAGCTATACTCGATCGTGCCTTTTGCGAGCCCGAGATTTGTGGCCACTTCCCAGTCGCTAGCCGTCATCGCCGCAACTCAATTGTTTTCGGTAACCGGTCCTCGCCGAATCGCGGGGGTGCTGCTTGTGACCGCAGCCGGCCTGCCCTTCGTGTCGGGCAGTGCCGACAGCGCTGGATGGGCTGGTGCCGGGTCCGAGTTGCCTGCCAAGGTCCGTTAGACGTGCTTCGTCGCCTCGCGTTATTCGACCTCGACAACACTCTGCTGAACGGCGACAGCGACTTCGAGTGGGCGCAGTTTCTGATCGAGCAAGGCGTGCTCGATCGCGAAGTATACGAAGCGCGCAACCAGCAGTTCTTCGAGCAGTACAAGGCCGGCACGCTGGACATCCATGAATTCCTGGATTTTCAGCTGAAGCCGCTGTCGCGCCATCCACGCAGCTTGCTGGAAGACTGGCATCGGGATTTCTTGCGAACGCGGATTTTGCCACGCATAACCCGCAAGGCGCGCGACCTCGTTCACAGCCATCGCGACGACGCCCGCGTCATCGTAACCGCGACCAACAGCTTCGTGACCTGGCCGATCGCCCGCGAATTTGGGCTTGAACACCTGATCGCCACGGAGCCGGAGGAGCGCGACGGAGAATTTACCGGTCGCGTGCAGGGGATCCCCTGTTTTCGCGAGGGCAAGGTGACGCGCGTCGAAGCCTGGCTTGCCGATCACGGACTAAGCTGGGGTTCGTTCAGCGAAACCTGGTTCTATTCGGACTCCCTGAACGATTTGCCGCTGCTGTCCAAAGTGACGCACCCGGTTGCCGTCGATCCTGACGAAACGTTGAAAGAGACCGCACTCGAGAAGGACTGGATCATCATCAGTCTGCGTTAAAGGGTTCTATATCTCATTGCCACTGCTGATCCGCTGCGGATTGCCGCTCTGCTCATCGGCTGTATTACCCGACCCGGGACGGCTTTTCCCGGAGGCGATCCTGCATCGCCGCCGGCTTCCCCTATAATCGACACTTTCGCCCTCACGCGCTCTCAAGCGAACATCGGACACCGGAACCTCGTTGCGCGATCATTGGCATTCCCCGAGATTTTCCAGCCTCTGGCTGAGCCCGCCCATCGTGGCCGGCGCACTTGTGTCGGGCTTGAGCCAATCGCGCTGGAACGCGGCGAGCCGATGCTTTGCGGATCTGGAGCGCTGCCTTGCGGCGCCGGAGCGCGATGGTCTGCTGAAAGCTGCGCCTCTCGCAAATACGCAGGGCGCAGCCCGCCCTAAGATTGCATGATCAAGAAATTTATCCAGCGTGTATTCTCCGGACGCTCGCGCCGCGGCGGCGGGCCTTTAGTGATTCCGTTCGAGAAACATGGCGTTGGCCGCGATCAGTTGAGCTCCTGCGCACGCCGAGTCACCGGCGGCTTGCAAGAGGCCGGCTATAAAGCATTCGTCGTCGGCGGTGCCGTGCGCGATCTGCTGCTCGACCTGGAACCGAAAGACTTCGACATCGCGACCGACGCCACACCGGAAGAAGTGCGCGGCGTCTTCCGCCGTTCGCGCATCATCGGCCGGCGTTTCCGGCTCGTACACGTCATGTGCGGGGCGGAGACCGTCGAGGTTTCGACTTTTCGCGGTCCGGCAGCGGCGAGCGAGGACGGTCCTGAGCGCGACGAGCACGGTCGCATCCTCAGCGACAACGTATTCGGTGCGCAGGAAGAAGATGCGCTGCGGCGCGACTTCACGGTGAACGCATTGTTCTACGATCCCGCAACGCAGGAAATCTTCGATTACACCGAAGGCGCCGCCGATCTCAAGAAACGCATCATCCGCATGATCGGCGATCCGGAAGAGCGCTATCGCGAAGATCCGATGCGCATGCTGCGCGCCGTGCGAATGGCCGCCAAACTGAACGGCGAGATCGAAGCGGCTACACGGGCGCCGATCAAGCGCCTGGCCGAGTTGGTGCAAAACGTTCCGCCTGCGCGTTTGTTCGAAGAGATGTTGAAAATGCTCCTTTCCGGTCACGCGCAGGACTGCGTGCTTCGATTGCGTGCGGAAGGTTTGCATCACGGCTTGCTGCCGATGCTCGATGTGATCCTCGAGCAGCCGCTCGGCGAACGCTTCGTGATGCTGGCGCTGGAGAAAACCGACGAGCGCGTGCGCCAAGACAAACCGGTGTCGCCCGGATTTTTGTTCGCCGCGCTGCTGTGGCACGAAGTGCTTGCTGCGTGGAAAACCGCTGAAGCAGAGGGCCTGGCGCCGATGCCCGCTTTGCATAACGCAATGGATGACGTGGTTGCCGTACAGGTCGAGAAGCTCGCGATTCCGCGTCGCTTCACGACCGACATGAAAGAGTTGTGGGCGTTGCAGCCGCGCTTGCTGCATCGTTCCGGACGCCGGCCGTATCGTCTACTGGAGCATCCGCGGTTTCGTGCTGCGTTCGATTTTCTGCAGCTTCGCTGCGAGAGCGGAGAAGTCGATGCCGAGGTCCTGCAATGGTGGGATCGCTTCAAAGATGCCGGCGATGACGAGCGTACTGCCATGCTGGTGCCGGGACGCGATGGCGCCAAGCGCAAACGCCGCCGCCGCAAGCCGCATCCGCCGGCCGGTAACGAGCCGGCCACCGCAGGATCTTGACGATCGTCTAGTTGAGGGCTGCTGGCGATTCCCGCCGGCGGTACGCGCGAACACGGCGCGCAATTGACGGTCCGTAGTAGCATCGAGTGTCTTGAACTCAAGAATGCAATGCTCGCATCGCAAGGAGACCTGGTGCCCGATACCGCAACGACCTTAATGCAGGACCGGCAACCGACAGCGCTGCAATTCGACGCCATTGTCGTGGGCGCGGGACTGGGCGGACTCTATGCGCTGCATCGGCTGCGTCAGATGGGATTGCACGTGCGCGTGTACGAAGCCGGGAGCGGCGTCGGGGGCACCTGGTTTTGGAACCGCTATCCAGGCGCGCGCTGCGACATCGAAAGCATGGAGTATTCGTATTCGTTTTCCGACGAGCTCCAGCAGGACTGGCAATGGCCGGAGCGCTACGGCACGCAGAGCGAGATCCTGCGCTATATCGATCACGTCGCCGAACGGTTCGATCTGCTGCGCGATGTGCAGCTCAACACGCGAATAGTCGCCGCGTCGTTCGATGAATCGGCAAATAAATGGACGGTGACGACCAACAGCGGCGAGACAGCGTCGGCCCAGTATTGCGTAATGGCGACGGGCAATTTGTCGACGCCGCGCGTGCCGTCGTTCAAAGGTTTGCAGCGCTTTCGCGGCAAGTGGTATCACACCGGCTTGTGGCCGAAAGAGGGCGTGGATTTCACCGGCCAGCGTGTCGGTGTGATCGGCACCGGTTCGTCCAGCGTGCAGATGATTCCGCAGATCGCTAAGCACGCGAAGCATCTCCACGTCTTCCAGCGGACGGCGAATTTCAGCTTGCCGGCACACAACGGCCCGCTGGATCCGGAACAGGTGCGCCGACATAAAGCGCAATATCCGCAACGCAGAAGGGCTGCGTTCGACACGCCGTTCGGCATCTCCGGCTATCCAGCGCCGACGCAATCGGCGCTCGCCGTATCGGACGAAGAAAGGCAGCGCACGTACGAGGCGAAATGGCTGGCTGGCGGCACCATCAGCTTTCTCTACGCGTACACCGATCTGCTGGTGAGTCCCGAGGCGAACGAGACTGCAGCGGAGTTCGTGCGTGCGAAGATTCGCAGCATCGTGCGAGATCCGGCCGTGGCCGAGTTGCTCGCCCCGCGCGACCATCCGATCGGATCGAAACGGCTCTGCCTCGACACTAGCTATTACGAAACCTATAACTGCGGCAACGTGACGCTGGTGAACGCGCGTCGCGCGCCGATCGAAGAAATCACCGCGGCTGGTTTGCGCACGAGCGAAGCCGAGTATGAGTTCGATGCCATCGTGTTCGCCACCGGCTTCGACGCGATGACGGGCGCGCTGGCTGAGATCGACGTAAGGGTTACCG
Source organism: Burkholderiales bacterium (assembly GCA_038240725.1). Taxonomy (GTDB): domain Bacteria; phylum Pseudomonadota; class Gammaproteobacteria; order Burkholderiales; family SHXO01; genus SHXO01. The sequence goes on from JBBRGM010000025.1 coordinate 4,918, forward strand.
CGGGCGATACGAGAACAGACGAATCGAGCGAAACGCTCAAAGACAAATGGTCGGCGGGCCCGCGAACGTATCTCGGCCTGATGGTGGCAGGGTTTCCGAACTTATTTTTGATCACCGGCCCCGGCAGCCCGGGCGTGAAGAGCCAGATGATTCTTTCCATCGAGCAGCACACGGATTGGATCGTCGACTGCCTCAAATACCTGCATGCGCATGATCTCAACCGGATCGAAGCGACGGCAGAGGCCGAGAGCGCGTGGGTGGAGCATGTCAACGACACGGCCGCCGCAACGCTCTATCCCAAAGCGAATTCCTGGTACATGGGGGCAAACATTCCGGGCAAGCCGCGCATCTTCATGCCGTACGTCGGCGGCGTGCAGCGGTACAAGCAGAAGTGCGACGCCGTCGCGCGCAATGGCTACGAAGGATGCAGATTGACCCGCGTCGAGGGTTACGCCCGCGCCGTTGCTTGATCCAAGGCGACACGCGGTTCAGCCTTGAGCAACGTTATGCCAGATCGCGCCGGTTACCACACTGCGTACGTGGGACTGGGCAGTAATATCGATGATCCTGCAAACCAGGTGACGCGCGCTATCGCGCAACTTGCGCGCATGCCGCACAGCCGTCTCACTGCTCGCTCGGCTTTGTACGAGAGCGCGCCGGTGGGAAAACTCGATCAGCCAGCATTCGTCAATGCTGTTGCAATGCTCTCTACTTCGCTCTCGCCCGTGGAGCTTCTGCAAGCCCTTCTGGATATCGAGGCGCTCCACGGCCGCGTGCGCATCGAACGCAATGGGCCGCGTACGCTGGATCTCGATCTGCTGCTCTATGATGAGCAGATCATCCATCAGCCTGGTCTCGACGTTCCGCATCCGCGCATGCACGAGCGGGCGTTCGTGCTGATCCCGCTGTCCGAAATCAATCCCGCCGCAATCATTCCAGGTCGTGGTGCCGTGGCCGCGCTCGTTCCGGCGCTATCGAATCAATCCGTGACGCTTATCGATGCTACCGAATCGTAAATACCGCTATATCGTCGTCGAAGGTCCGATCGGCGTCGGCAAGACCAGCTTGGCGCGCCTGCTCGCCGACCACATCGGCTGCGACCTGCTGCTCGAGGCGCCGGAGAACAATCCGTTCCTCGCCAATTTTTATCGTGAGCCGCAGCGCTGGGGACTCGCGACGCAGTTGTTCTTTCTGTTTCAGCGCGTGAATCAGTTATCCGGCCTCAAGCAGCTCGACATGTTCGCCCAGCCGACGGTTTCGGATTACCTGTTCGATAAGGATCCACTGTTCGCGCGTCTCAATCTGACCGACGATGAGTTTGCGCTGTACCAGCGAATCTACGATCATCTGGCGCCGCAGGCGCCGATGCCCGACCTCGTCGTCTATTTGCAAGCGCCGGTGGAAAGTCTGATGGCGCGCGTGAAACGGCGGGCGGCAGCTTACGAGCGAGGCATAACTGACGATTATCTGAGTCGTTTAAACGGCGCGTACGAACGCTTCTTCCATGCGTACACCGCCGCGCCCCTGCTGATCGTGAACAGCCGCAATTTAAATTTTGTTGATCGCCCCGGTGATTTTGCTTTACTGTTGCGCCGCATCACCGAAATGCGCGGGGCACGCGAGTTCTTCAGCTTCGGGAATTGACGCATTCACGCCCTGCGAGCGCGCACCTATGAGCGTTAAGAAAAACTACAACATGCATAGCCGCCACCCCATTACGCACGCAGAATCGTCGATGGCGACCTGGGAAGCCGACTCGGTCGAATGCAGCATTGCAGCGGCCTCCGCAATATGGTCCCGCGCCGCACCGGCGAATGGCATGCATCGGGTTGGCCTTTGGGCGAGCGATCCATTCTGATGGACATCATTACCACCGTCGCAGAAATGCGGCGACGACTTGCAGCCGAATCGCGCGTCGCGTGTGTGCCGACGATGGGCAATATTCACGATGGACATCTGCGCCTGGTCGGACTCGCGCACGAGCAGGCGCCTTGCGTTGTGACTACCGTTTTCGTGAACCCGATGCAGTTCGGCGCCGGCGAGGGATTCGAGGGTTATCCACGCACCTTCGCAGACGATTGCGCGAAGCTCGAAGCCGCCGGCGTGAACGTAATCTTCCATCCTGATGAAGGCGAGATGTATCCGCAGCCGCAGATCTTCGCAGTCGAGCCGCCGCCGATTGCAAACAAGCTGGAAGGTCGCTTTCGTGCCGGACATTTTCGCGGCGTTGCCACCGTGGTTCTAAAGCTGTTCAACATCGTGCAGCCGCAGGCCGCGGTGTTCGGCAAAAAAGATTATCAGCAATTGCATATCGTGCGGAGCATGGTCGACCAGCTCGCGCTACCGGTCGAGATCGTCGCCGCCGAGACGTTTCGCGCTGACGACGGACTTGCGTTGAGCTCGCGAAACCGATTTCTAAGCCCCGCAGAACGGCAGGAAGCGCCACGGCTGTTCGGCGTGCTGAACCAGGTCAGGCTTGCAGTTGAGAATGGCGACCGCAATTTCGAAGCAATGGAGTTTGCCGCCGATGCAGAGTTGGCGCGGTATGGCTGGCGCGTTGACTACGTCGTTGTGCGACGGCGCGCCACGTTGAGCTCGCCGGAGCCCGGCGATACCGATCTCGTCGCACTCGGTGCGGCGAAGCTGGGACAGACGCGGCTAATCGATAATCTCGAGATCCGGGCACAAAACTAAGCATCTGCCCCAATCTTGTCCGCTTTCGTCCTACAGATCGCCTGTTGCACCGCAAGAACGTTCTAATTTTGGGCAAGCGTGTCCAATACCGTGCGTCTCCCCCCGCGTAATCTGCAAAGCATGGAGCAAGGGCTCCAAGTTGCAAGATCAATCGATGAGAGTGAGGGAGAATCAAATGAACGTTTCCAATGCAAAGCTGGTTATCGCCGCGGCGCTGTCCGCAGTTGCCTTGACGGCCGCTGCAGCATCGTCCAATACCGAACAAGTTTCAGGTCGCGCCGGGGGACTCGAGGGCGCGGCTCGTATTCAGCAGTTGTCGACGGTGCAGCAGGATCACCGCTCGGATGCGCCGGACACCGCTGCCTGGTACGGACGCGCTGGTGGATCGGTGGCGCAAGACCACAGCACGGCCACGACTAAATCGAAGGAGTATTCCGCGGGTCAGAGCGACCTTCCAGTGGTTCACGGCCGGGCCGGCGTCCCGTTGCCCTTCGGTGGCTAAACTTTCGAATAAACCCGTAGTGTGAGTCAGCGTTAGGTGAGGCGGGCGACCGCCTCATTTGATGCGCTGTCTCGGACGCGTCGCCTGCTCAACGAAGATTCCGATTCGATCGAGAGCTGCGACCCACGCCACCGGTTAACCAATGTCTTCGATAAAGCGTTGTCCTCAGTGCGGTAGCGAGCTCGAAACCGGAAGCAGTTGCGCCGAGCATCTCTACGATGCGTTCTTCGACGCGGATTCGACGAGAGCCGAGCAGATGCGCGCAGTTGCGCGTTTTGCACTGACTCATCCAGCGACGCATTCGCCGCGCTGCCTGCAAATCGCACGTTGTTTTTTGAGTGGGACCGAAGATGTCGAAGACTTTTTGGCCTCAGGCGTCGACGAGCGCGGCAATGCCGTGGAGCCTACGGGCGAACGATCGGCCTGGCATCGCTTTGCATCGCGCGGTCCCGCGCACTAGCGACGTTGCCGTTTCAGGCCGGCGGCAGGCGATGATTCTTATATTCGTCGCGCAGTTTTGTCTTGAGTAATTTCCCAGTCGCGGTATGCGGTAGTGCATCGACGAACACGACGTCCTCGGGAATCCACCATTTCGCAACGCGTCCTTCGAAAAACTTCAGCAGCTCGCCGCGCTCCAGTGTCGCACCGGCTTTCCTGACCACTAGCAGCAGCGGACGCTCGTCCCACTTCGGATGCTCGACGCCGATCACCGCGGCTTCGGCCACCGCGGGATGCGCCATCGCAGTGTTCTCCAGATCGATCGAGCTGATCCATTCGCCGCCGGATTTGATGACGTCTTTGGATCGGTCGGTGATCTGCATAAAACCATCCGGATCGATCGTGGCGACATCGCCGGTCGGAAACCACATCTTCGCCAAGGCATCTTTGCGCAGCGGATCGCCGCCTTCGTTCTTGAAGTACCCATCGCAGATCCAGGGTCCGCGTACCAGCAGGTCACCGAATGCCTTTCCGTCATGCGGTAGCGGCTCTCCATCGTCGCCGACGATCATCATCTCGACGCCGTAGATGTTGCGTCCCTGCTTGTTCTGAATTTCGTGCCGCTGTTCGCTGGAAAGGCCGAGCTGGCTTTCCTTCAGACTGTTGACCGTACCGAGCGGGCTCATTTCGGTCATGCCCCAGGCGTGCAGCACGCTGATGCCGAAGTCGTCTTCGAATGCGCGGATCATCGCCGGCGGACATGCCGAGCCGCCGATCACCGTGCGCTTGAACGTACTGAACTTGAGTCCGTTCTGCTTGACATAGTTGACCAGCCCAAGCCAGATCGTCGGCACGCCGGCCGACACCGTAACCTTTTCTGTTTCGAACAATTCGTAGAGACTCGCGCCGTCCATTCCCGGCCCCGGTAAAACCAGCTTGGCGCCGACCATCGCGCAGCAGTACGGTAAGCCCCAGGCATTGACGTGAAACATCGGCACGACCGGCATCACGACATCGCGCGCGCTCAAATTCAAAGCGTCGGGAAGACACGCAGCGTAGGTATGCAGCAGTGTCGAGCGATGACTGTACAGCACGCCTTTTGGATTACCGGTGGTGCCGGATGTATAGCACAGCGACGACGCGGTGTTCTCGTCGAACTCAGGCCACTCGTAGCGATCCGATTGGCCTTCGATCAATTCCTCATAGCAAATCAGATTGGGTAGCACGATGTCGGGCATGTGCGCGCGATCCGTCATAGCTACCCAGCCTTTCACCTGTTTGCAGTGCTCGGCGATTTTTTCCGCCAGCGGCACGAAGGTGAGATCGAGAAAGACGTACTGATCCTCCGCATGGTTGATGATGTAGGCGATCTGCTCCGGAAACAAACGCGGATTGACGGTATGCGACACGGCGCCGATGCCGGCGACGGCGTAATAGATCTCGATGTGGCGAAAGCCATTCCACGCGAGCGTGCCGATGCGATCCGACCTGCGCACATCAAGCGCCTCCAGCGCATTGGCGAGCTGACGCGATCGCCGGTGCGCATCCGCATACGTGTAGCGATGAATCCCGCCCTCGGTGAGTCGAGACACGATCTGCGTCGTGCCATGCCAACGGTCGGCGTGCCGGATCAGCGACGAGATCTGAAGCGGCACGTTCATCATCGAGCCCAGCATGGATTCTTCCTCCGGCTATTGCATTTAGCGTAGTCGCTCGCGGCATTCTAGCAGCACGCTCGGGGCAATCCAGCGGTGTTCAGCGTGCGTCATCATCAGCGCTTCAGATGCGCTCAGCGGTTTCCCTTCGACCTTACCTTTCGGCTAGAATCGGCCGCAGCGAGTTGTCAGCCGATGTAATCTACAGTATCGACAAGCGCCGACGTCGCGCGCACGTGCGCCCAGTTTTGGGTCGCGAGAGAACGAGTGGTTTGCATTGCAGCACGGCGACGCAAAAAAATAATGAGGAGGGGAGACAATGAAGGGAGCAGGCATCGTTGCGGCAGTTGCGATTCCTCCGCGGCTGTTCTGCTGATGCGCACCGCAACGGCGCACGAGCGGATGCGCATTGTCCATAGCTGTTCCTCTGCTTTCGGCCAACGCTCACCAGTGCTTGAAAACCGATTACCGATCACTGATCACCAGCCTTTGATCACCGATCGCCGATTGTTGAATCACTAATCACCGATCACCGTAGTTAAAGCGCCATGGAATTCTTCGTCGTCCAGTTGTTGAACAGCCTGTCTTACGGGCTTCTGCTGTTCATGCTGTCTTCCGGGCTGACGTTGATTTTCAGCATGATGGGCGTGCTCAACTTTGCACACGCAAGCTTCTACATGCTCGGTGCCTACCTCGCATATCAAATCAGCCGCTATGTCGGGTTCTGGCCGGCGCTGGCAATCGCGCCGCTCGCGGTGGGCTTCCTCGGCGCAATGACCGAGCGGTACGGGCTGCGCACCGTGCACAAGTACGGTCACGTCGCTGAGCTGCTGTTCACGTTCGGGTTGTTCTATCTCATCGAAGAAATCGTGCATCTCATTTGGGGACGCGCGCCGGTCGATTACCGCATACCCGATCTGCTCAACTTCACCGCGTTTACCATCTTCAGCACCAGCTATCCGGCCTACCGCGTGTTCATGATGGGCATCTCCATCGCGATGCTGGCGGCGTTGTTCCTGGTGCTCACGCGAACGCGCATCGGCATGATCATTCAGGCCTCGCTCAGCCATCCGGACACGGTCGAGGCGCTTGGTCACAACGTACCGCAGGTATTCATGCTGGTGTTCGGCGGTGGCTGCGCACTCGCTGGATTAGCCGGCGTGATCGGTGGCAACGCATTCGTTACCGAGCCGGGCATGGCGGCGGCCGTGGGCAGCATCGTATTCGTCGTAGTCGTGTTCGGCGGCATGGGCTCGCTGACCGGCGCGTTCATCGCCTCGCTGCTGTTCGGCGCCATCCAGACTTTCGCCGTAGCGCTCGACTGGTCGCTGATGGATCTCGTCTCGCGCGTGGGCATCACCGTGCCGCCGGCTTCTACCTGGCGCGAAGTGCTGTCGATCAGCGTGTCGCAAGCAGCGCCTGTGCTGCCGTACCTGCTCATGGTTCTGATGCTGATCGTTCGGCCGACAGGCTTGCTCGGCACCAGAGAGACGTGAGACGGCCGTGAACGATTCTTCCGTGCAAACATCGACCACTTCGGCTGCGACCGAGCCCCGTGCATCTATCGGCATGAGCGGCTCCACCATTCGGCGCCTGCTCATCTGGATCGCAACAGCAGCGGTGATGATCGCGATCCCGATGCTGTTCAAACAAAGCTTCGCGCTCTCGATGTTGAGCCAGATGGGCATCGCAATCATCTTCGCGCTGAGCTACAACATGCTGCTCGGTCAAACTGGACTGCTATCGTTCGGTCACGCGGTGTACTACGGTCTCGCCGCGTTCATCTGCGCGCATACGTTGAACGCGATCGGCGCCGGCAAGCTGAATCTGCCGGTGACGCTGCTCCCGCTGGTGGGCGGGTTTGCCGGCTTATTCTTCGGCATCATTCTCGGCTTTGTCACGACGCGTCGCGCGGGCACGCCGTTCGCGATGATCTCGCTCGGCATCGCCGAAATGGTCGCGGCCTCCGCGCTGATGTTGCCGGCGTTCTTCGGCGGCGAAGGCGGCATCGCGACCAACCGGCAGGTCGGTCAAGGTTGGCACGGCCTCACCTACGGCCCGCAGATTCAGGTCTACTACTTGATCGCGGGCTGGTGTTTCGTCTGCATGATCGCCATGTACGCGCTGACGCAAACGCCGCTCGGCCGAATGGCGAATGCCGTGCGCGACAACCCGGAACGTGCGCGCTTCGTCGGTTACGATCCGACGCGCGTGCGCTATCTCATGTTGTGTCTCGCTGGTTTTTTCGCCGGCATCGCGGGCGGCCTCGGCGCTATCAACTATGAGATCGTCACTGCCGAGAACGTCGGCCTGGCCGCGTCCGGCAACGTGCTGATCATGGCGTTTATCGGTGGCGTAGGCCATTTCTTCGGGCCGATCATCGGCGCGATACTGGTTTCGTTTCTACAGTCGGCGTTATCGAGCTATACGCAGGCATGGCTGTTGTACTTCGGTCTGTTCTTCGTCGTCATGGTGCTGTTCGCGCCCGGCGGCATCGCAAGCCTGGTCACAGTGCATGGCCCCGCATTTCGCGCCGGCCTGCTACCGAAGCTGCTGCCGAGTTACGTTCTCGCCGCCCTTGCGTTCACCGTGTTTTTCTCCGGCGTCATCGCCCTGGTCGAAATGATCTACCACCTCGAAACGCAGGGCGATTCGGGCCGTGGTTTTTCGGTGTTCGGCATTCCTGTCGACACGGCGACTGCGATGCCATGGGTGGTTGCGGTTCTCCTTCTGGTCGTAGGCGTCGTACTGTTTACCTATAGCCTGCGGCCGGTTCGCACCGCGTGGCAGAACATCAACGCCGAGCTTCTGGCGCGAGGAATTTTATGACCGCACTCGCGCTCGAGCTCAAAGATGTGCAGAAAAGTTTCGGCCGCACTGCCATCATCAACGGCGTTAATCTCGCTATCGGCAAAGGCGAGCGGCACGCGATCATCGGTCCCAACGGCGCCGGCAAATCGACTTTGTTCAATTTGATCAGCGGACGTTTCATGTTGAGCTCCGGCCAGATCCTGCTCAACGGCGAGAACGTAACCGGCCTGCAGCCGCAGCAGATCAATCGGCGTGGTTTGTCACGCAGCTTTCAGATCACGAATATCTTTCCGCGATTGTCGGTGTACGAGAATTTGCGCTGCGCGGTGTTGTGGTCGCTGGGCTATCGCTACTCATTCTGGAAACGCGTAGGTGCTTTGAAGGATGCTCGTGAGCGTGCCGATGAGATCGTCGAAAAAATCGGCTTGGTGAAACGCCGCGATCGCAATGCCGGTGTGCTCACGTATGCGGAGCAACGTGCGCTGGAGATCGGCGTCACCATCGCGGGTGGTGCCGACGTCATTCTGCTGGATGAGCCGACCGCAGGCATGAGTCACAGCGAAACGCGCGACGCAGTGGAGCTCGTACGAAGCGTGACGGAAGGCAAGACGCTAATCATGGTTGAGCACGACATGGGTGTCGTATTCGGGCTCGCCGATCGCATCTCCGTGCTCGTGTATGGGCGCGTGCTCGCAAGCGGCACGCCCGCCGAGATTCGCGGCAACCAAGCCGTGCGGGAAGCGTATCTCGGCGCCGAGGCGGACTGAGGGCCGGCCATGTTAGACGTTACAGATCTGCACGCTTATTACGGCAAGAGCCACATCCTGCATGGCGTGAATATGAACGTGCAGGCCGGCGAGATCGTGAGCCTGCTCGGGCGCAATGGCGCCGGACGCTCGACCACGATCAAGGCGATCATGGGTCAGGTCGCGATGACCGGCTCGGTGGCGTTCCGCGGGAAACAAATGGCGGGACTGAAGACTTATGCGGTCGCGCGCAAAGGCCTCGGGTACGTGCCGGAGAATCGCGATATCTTTCCGTCGCTGACGGTGCGCCAAAATCTGCTGCTCGGCATGAAGGGCCGCAAGCAGAAGGGGCGCTGGAGCATCGACGACATGTACAAGTTGTTCCCGGTGCTGCGGGAGCGCGCCGACGCGCCTGCCGGCGTGATGTCCGGTGGCGAGCAGCAGATGCTGACGTTGTGCCGAACGCTGATGGGCGACCCGGAGCTGATCATGATCGACGAGCCGACTGAAGGACTGGCGCCGATGATCGTCGAGCTGGTGGCGCGGTTCCTCGAAGAGATAAAGACGCGCGGCATATCGATCTTACTGGTCGAGCAAAAGCTCACTATCGCCCTGAAAATCTCCCAGCGCCTGTACGTGATGGGCCACGGCCAGATCGTATTCGAAGGCACGCCCGAACAGTTGCGCAGCAACGAAGCGATCCGCAAGGAGTGGCTCGAGGTATAAGCCTGGGGCCACTCGAGCGCGCTCTGCTGTCGGCGACCGCGATGAGAATCGATCTATGCACGTGCTGCAACGAATTGCGTTGCATGCCTCTCCATCTTCCGTATTTTCTTGTTCGATCTGTTGTGGAGCTTCTCGAATGACCGACATCGTCACCTATGCAGTACAAGGCCATCTGGGCGTGATCACGCTCAACAATCCACCGGTCAATGCGCTCAGCGCCAGCAAGGGTGTGCTGCAGCGAATACTCGATGCGATCAAAGAGGGCGAACACGACACCGCCGTGCGTGCGTTTCTCGTGGTCGGCAGCGGTCGCGCTTTTTCGGGAGGTGCCGACATCTCCGAGTTCGGCTTACCGCCGGTGGTCGGATTGGCGAGCCTGCCCGGGCTCGCGAGTTACATGGATACCGTGACCAAGCCGATCGTCGCTGCCATTCACGGCTTTGCGCTCGGCGGTGGGCTCGAGCTCGCGCTGGCTTGCCATTTCCGCTGCGCACTTGCAGGCACGCTGCTCGGTTTGCCGGAGGTGAAGCTCGGCATTCTGCCCGGCGCCGGCGGCACGCAACGACTGCCGCGTTTGATCGGCGCACAGCGCGCGCTCGACATGATCGTGAGCGGCGAGCCGATTCCGGCGGAAAAAGCGCTCGAGCTCGGCGTCATCGATGAAATCGTCAAGGGCGACATCGTTGCGGCGGGCACGACGTTCGCCAACAAAGTGGTACGCGAGGCCAGGCCGCTCAACAAGACGAACGCGAATCAAGCCACCGTCGACGGCGATGCCGCCGAATTTTTCGCCGCCGCCCGCCAGCGCATCGCGAAAGAATATCGCGGCTATCCGGCGCCGCTGAGCATCGTCGATTGCGTCGAAGCTGCGGTGAACATTCCATTCACCAAAGGCGTGCAGAAAGAGCGCGAGCTATTTGAGAAACTGCGCCCGTCGATCGAGTCGCAGGCGCTGCGCCACTTGTTCTTCGCCGAGCGGCAAGTGAGCAAAATTCCGGACGTCCCTGAAGACACACCGGTACGCGAGATCAAGAGCGCCGCGGTCATCGGCGCCGGCACGATGGGCGGCGGCATTGCGATGAACTTCGCCAACGCCGGCATACCGGTGAAAATACTCGAGGTCAATCGCGAAGCGCTGGATAAAGGGCTCGGCATCGTTGCGAAGAACTACGCTGCGACTGTGGCAAAAGGCCGCCTGCGGCAAGAAGACATGGACAAGCGAGTCGGGTTGCTGAGCGGCGTCGTCGATTACGAAGACTTGAAAGACGTCGACATCATCATCGAAGCTGTGTTCGAGGACATGGATGTCAAGAAGCAGGTCTTCGCAAAGATCGACAAGGTCGCCAAACCGAGTGCGGTCCTAGCGACCAACACCTCGACCTTAGATGTGAACGAAATTGCCGCCGTGACCTCACGCCCGCAGGACGTCGTCGGTCTGCATTTCTTCAGTCCGGCAAACGTGATGAAGCTGCTGGAAGTCGTGCGTGCCGACAAAACGTCCGACCAAACGTTGGCAAGTGCCATGAAGCTCGCCAAGACGATCAAGAAAGTCGGCGTCGTCGCCGGTGTCTGCGACGGCTTCATCGGCAACCGCATGCTGCATGACTACTTCCGAGAAGCCGGGTTTCTGCTCGAAGAGGGCGCGACGCCGCAGCAGGTCGACAAGGTGATCGAAGACTTCGGTTTCGCCATGGGTCCATTTCGTGTCGGCGATCTCGCTGGGCTGGACGTTGGCTGGTACATCCGTAAGCGACAAGCCGCGACGCGGCCTGCGCATGAGCGCTATTCCAAAGTCGCGGATCAGATTTGCGAGTTGGGCCGCTTCGGTCAAAAGACCGGTGCAGGCTGGTATCGGTATGAGGCCGGCAGCCGCGCCGCAATTCCTGATCCGGAAATTCATGCACTGATCGAGAAAGCATCGCAAGAGGCCGCTATCAAGCGCGAACAAGTGAGCGATCAGGAAATACTGGAGCGTTGCATGTATGCGCTAATCAACGAAGGCGCAAAGATCCTCGAGGAAGGCATCGCGCTTCGCGCGAGCGACATCGATATCGTCTACATCTATGGCTATGGTTTCCCGCGCTACCGCGGCGGTCCGATGTTCTACGCCGATACCGTCGGGCTGGATAAGGTCTACGCGTCGGTCAAGAAATTCCACGAGACGCACGGCGACTTCTGGAAGCCTGCCGCGCTGCTGGAGCGTCTCGCGCGCGACGGCGGCAAGTTCAACGCGTGATTGCCTCGAACTAACTGCGTGACGATCATTTCTATCGATGCGGCGGACAACTCGGTTCGACTGAAGATTCGAGTTGTTCGCTCGCGATTTTGCTTCACATTCGAAATCTAGCGCGGGAAAAGCCGCTATGCGGGGCCGAGGCTTTCAGCGTGTGCGCGCGCACCCATGACGTACATAGCGACTATTCGCGTGTGCCACTACCCGCCTGGCAAGCCACTACACAACTCCGATGTCGCGCCGCGCATGCGGTCGTCTCGCCCTGGGGGCACTGTTATGGTCGTGACGTGTAAGAACGCACCACGAAAACTCGACCGTAACCGCCGCAGTGGTAGTCTGCGGCTGTCTATTGTCTATTGTCCCAGTGGGGACGGGTGTGGCACGCGAGTGGCTGACCCTCTACGAACGCCCATGTGCGGCGCACACGCTAACATCACATAGAAGATTGCGCCGCCATTTGAGCGAGCAGGCGTATGCTCGTTCGTGCTGTCACTGTCAATCGAGCGCGTCGGCGTGCATGTAGACTGGCGTTCAGTTTGATCTGCCCGCCGTGTTATTGATTCGCCGGAGGCTCGCCATGAATCGATCGTCGGAACAGGCCCGTCGTGCATTTCTCAAGGCCTCGCTTGCACTGAGTGCAGCCGGGTTAGCGATGGGCAGCGGCTTCATTTCGATGGCGCGATCCGCGAGCGCGTCTTTGTCGGAGCTCACTGCCACGCAAGCAGTCAGCGCGATGCGCAACGCAGAGATCAGTGCCGAGACCTATGCCACCGCGTTGCTCGATCGCGCGGCCGCGCTCACGAGTCTCAACGCGTTTAGAGCTCTGGATCGGGATCAGGTGCTGGAAGGTGCCCGCGCGGCCGACCGGCGCCGTGTTGCCGGCGAGCCGCTCGGTGCCCTTCACGGCCTACCTATAGCTGTAAAGGACAGCGTTAACACGAAAGACCTACCGACGACTTCGGGTACGAAGGCGCTGCGGAATTTCCGACCGAAGAATGACGCGCTGGTGCTGCAGCCGCTGTTCTCAGCGGGCGCGATCCTGATGGGCAAGACCAACCTTCACGAGCTCTCTTACGGTTGGACGAGCAACAACGCGTTTACCGGCGCAGTACACAACCCGTACGATCGAACACGAGTTCCAGGCGGCAGCAGCGGTGGCTCGGCTGCGGTCGTTGCGGCGCGCATCGCTCCGCTTAGCGTTGGCACAGATACGTTCGGATCGGTTCGCGTACCGGCAACGATGTGTGGCATCTGCGCCATTCGTCCGAGCTTCGGCCGCTATCCAACTGGTGGCGTGATGGGAATCACGCCGGACTTTCTCGATACGCCTGGCACACTAGCGCGGTCGGTAGCTGATCTCGCGCTGTCCGATTCGGTAATCACCAACGATTACACGCCGTTGCGAGCGCGCCCGCTACAGGGTGTTCGAATTGGCGTCGCTGCTGAATATTACTTACGCGAGCTGGATCCGGAAGTAGAACGTATCGTAGGCCAGACGCTGAACAAGCTTCAGGCTGCCGGCGCCGTGCTGGTTTGGGCCGAACTGCCTGAGCCTGCCAACGGCGCCATGATGGATGGATTCTTCACGCAAGCTGCCGACGCGGTGCCACACATGTCCAAGTATCTGGACAGCTACGAAACCGGCGTGACCTTCGAGCAACTGCTAGATGCGATGAGCCCGGGGATACGCTGGGTGTTCGACAACTACAGCCTACCGGGTGCACCGAATTTTCCGTCACCCGATCAGGCCGCCGCAGCCAAAGCGCACATCGCCGCGGTCAGAGACGCGATGCGCACCTATTTTCGCAACCATCAGGTGGATGCGATCGCCTTTCCCCCGGTGTTGATGCCAGCGCCGCTGATCGGGCAAGACGCCGAGATCCAAATTGGCAGTAAGAAGCTACCGATCTGGTACGCCATGGCCCACAACATCGCGGTCGGGAGTTGTGCCGGTTTGCCGGGGCTAGTATTACCGGCAGGTATGACGTCCAGCGGATTACCGGTCGGTGTCGAGTTCGATGGCCCTCCAGGCAATGATCGGCAACTCCTGGCGCTCGGATTGAGTCTCGAGAAAGCACTTGGGCCGATTCCAGCGCCCTCGCTTAGAATCTAGATATACCGCTTGGTGAGCCGACTACGGTCGCGCGGTTGGAATAATAACCAAAACGCGCCGCGTTGCTCTGGCGAAGCCGCCGATTCCATATGATATAGCGGCTGATCAGATGGAGACTGCAGCACTTCGGATGAATCGACTATGCCGTCTTCATATCGCTTAATGCGCGACCTTATCATCATTCTCCTCGGCGTGTTCTTGCCTATCGCACCGTTCGCCGCGCGAGCGCAAACTGCTTCAAAGCCGTACCGCGTAGGAATTCTCACCGAACAGCGAGCCGAAGACGCGCAACCCGGGATTCAGTTGTGGTGGACCGCGATGCGCCAACTCGGTTACATCGAAGGCAAGAGTGCAGTGTTCGCGCTCAAGGCAGCAGAGGACAAGTTCGACCTCTTGCCGCGTCTCGCGCGTGAGCTTGTCGAAGAGAAAGTCGATCTTATTCTCACGTTCAGTACGCCGGCCGCGGTTGCAGCCAAGCAGGTCACGCTGACGATTCCAATCGTTACCACGTCCGCCGATCCCATTGGCGCAGGTCTCGTGCGCGGCCTCGCGCAACCCGGCGGCAACGTGACCGGGGTCTACATCCCGTTGATCGACATGGCTCCGAAAAGGCTGCAACTCCTGAGAGAGGCTGTTCCGAACATCGCCAGTGTCGCAATCTTGTTGAACCCTCAGAACTCGACGGCGCGGTTGCAAGCGAAAGCTACGGAAGCCGCGGCACATGCACTGCGAATTGCGACTTACCCGGTCGAGATTTCGAATCAAGGGGAGCTAGGCCGCGCATTCCAGACCCTCGCAACTAAACGTCCTCAGGGTTTTATCGTCATGCAAGACCCGCTCATGTACACGGCGGGGAAAAAGCTCGCGGAATTCGCGCTCAAGAATCGACTTCCGGGATTTCATCCGTATCGCACATTTGCAGATGCAGGC
>JBBRGM010000026.1:0-19656 GCA_038240725.1 Burkholderiales bacterium
AGCGATACGGCTGCACAGCGCCTCCGCTTCTTCCAGATAATGGGTGGTCAACACGATGGTGTGGCCGGCATGATTAAGCTGCCGTACGAAGCGCCAAAGCGCCTGCCGCAACTCCACGTCGACGCCGGCAGTCGGCTCGTCCAGAATGATCACCGGCGGTTTGTGTACAAGCGCTTGCGCAACCAGCACGCGACGTTTCATCCCGCCGGAGAGTTGCCGCATGTTGGCGTCGGCCTTTTCGGTGAGATCCAGGTGTGCAAGAATTTCGTCGATCCACGCGTCGTTGCGACGCAGACCGAAGTACCCGGATTGCAGACGCAGGGTTTCGCGAACGGTGAAGAACGGATCGAACACAAGTTCTTGCGGGACGACACCGAGCGCGCGCCGCGCCAGTCGAAAATCGCCAACGACGTCGTGGCCCATCACACGCAAGCTGCCGGTGTCCGCTCGGGATAGTCCTGCCAAAATGCTGATGAGTGTGGTTTTGCCTGCACCGGTAGGGCCTAGCAACCCGAAGAACTCGCCGGGACGGATTTCGAGACTGACGCCATCGAGCGCCCGTACCGAAGCGAAGCGTTTCTGTACGGATTGCACTTCGATCGCGGGGGTCACTGCTGGAGCTCGGATGCTGTCGTCAAGTCCGGAGAACGCTCAGGCTGTCGGCAGAAGCTGCTCGACTTCGTATAGCGCGATCAATGTCTTCAAGCTCTCGGTGAAATTTGCGAAGTGGATGTGCCGGCCTTGCGTCGCGGCCTCGCGCGTCCACGCCAGCATGAGGCCCACTGCGGAAGAGTCCGCCTGCGTCACGCCGGAGAAGTCGACGAGAATCTCGCTGCCGTTAAATTGCTTTTTCGCATCCTCGAGCAGAGCCGACGCGGTATCCAGCGTGACCGTCCCCTCTACGGTATAGCGGCCGTTCGCAAACACAATCATCGCAGGGCGCCGCGGCTACTGCGTTTTCTTAGCACCGGGCGGGGGCGGGGCATTCTTGTCCTGCAAAGACTTAATCAAACCGTCGATGCCTTTTTGCCGAATTTCGTCGGCGAAAGTGGTGCGATACGTGGTCACTAGCCCTACCCCGCCGACGGTGACGTCATAGATCTTCCATTCCGTTGGCGTCTTGGTCATGCTGTAATCCACCGCGATGGGTGGCGCACCGCCCGGCAATTTGATCTCGGTTTTCACCTGCGCATCGTCGTCGGTCGGCTGCCCGCGCCACGGCTTCACCTCGATTGCGATGTTGTTGTACGCGGTGTAGGCCGTGCTGTAGGAGCGCAGCAGCATCGAGCGAAAATTGTCGACCAGCAGCTTCTGCTGCTCAGGTGTCGCTTGCCGCCAGTTGCGGCCGACCGCAAGACGCGTTATCCGGTCGAAGTCGAAATGCGGCGCGACCTTCTGTTCGATGAGCTGAGCCATTTTGGCTTGACTGCCGGCCCGCAGATCCGGGTCTGTGCGCAGAGTCTGCAATACCTCGTCGGCGACTTTCTGCACCAGTTTGTCCGGGCTTTCCTGCGCGTACGCGGGCGCTGCGAAAAGCATGACGGCAAGCGCCAGCCCTCCCACGCATGCTCCCAAGGTTTCGCTCAGCGATCTGCTTCTCGTCATGTTCTGGCACCTCTAAATATTGTCGTTGACTGGCTTTGACCGCAACCTATCACTTCTTGGTTCCGCCTTCGGCTGCCTTGCCGTACAAAAATTGACCGATGAGCTTCTCCAGCACCACGGCCGACTGCGTGAGCCTGATCCGATCGCCCTGCTTGAGCTCAGTGGTGTCGCCGCCCGCATCCAATCCGATATATTGCTCGCCCAGCAATCCGGAAGTCAGGATAGATGCCGTCGTATCCATCGGGAATTTGTATTGATCGGCTAACCGAATCGTGACTTTCGCCAGATAGTTCTGTTTGTCCAGGGCGATAACATCGACCCTGCCCACTACTACGCCGGCGCTCTTCACCGGCGCCCTGGTCTTCAGACCGCCGATATTGTCGAACTCGGCGTACACGGTGTAGGCGTGAGCGGCGGGAATCGTATTGGCGTTGCCCACCTTGAGCGCCAGCGTAAGCAGCGAAACCAGGCCGGCGACGACAAACAGTCCGACCCACAAATCTACCGTCGTACGCTTCATAGTCAGATCCCGGTAAACATGAACGAGGTGAGAATAAAATCGAGGGCAAGAATGGCGAGTGCCGAAGTCACGACGGTTCGCGTCACGGCATACGACACGCCCTCGGCAGTCGGCTGGGCGTCGTAGCCTTCGAATAAGGCAATCAAGGTCACTGCGACGCCGAACACGAAGCTCTTGAGCACGCCGTTGAGAACGTCTTCGCGCAAATCGACGCTCGCCTGCATCTGCGACCAGAACGCACCTGAATCGACGCCGATGACAACAACGCCGATCAGGTAGCCGCCGAACACACCCATCGCGCTGAAGATAGCGGCCAGCAGCGGCATCGACAGGGTTCCGCCCCAGAAAATCGGACTGAGCACGCGCGCGAACGGGTCCACCGCCATCATCTCCATGGCGATCAGTTGCTCGGTTGACCGCATGATGCCGATCTTCGCGGTAATCGCCGAGCCTGCGCGGCTCGCGAACAAGAGCGCCGCGACGACCGGGCCCAGCTCGCGCACCAAAGACAGCGCGACCAGTGTACCCAGCGCATCGGCAGAACCATAACGTTTCAGCGTTTCGTAGCCCTGCAGCCCGAGGACGAGGCCCACGAACATGCCCGACACGATGATGATGATGAGCGAGAGCGTGCCGCTGAAGAAGACCTCGTTCAACAGCAGCTGTGGACGGCGCACGGTCTGACCCGACCGTAACAACACATATCCGGAAAAACGCGCGCCCGATCCGAGCTTCCAAATACCGTCCACGAGCAAATGCCCGATAGATCTGAGCGCGCGATCAGCGATCCCTATCATGGCTGTGGCCCCAGGCCCAGATCTGCCGCATACGGCTTCGCCGGATATTGGAACGGTACCGGTCCGTCCGTTTCGCCGTGTACGAATTGGCGAACGAACGGTTCGGACGACTCGCGCACGGTTGCCGGCGTTCCTTCCGCGACGACGCGGCCGTTCGACACGAAGTAGATATAGTCCGCGATCTTGAATGCATCCTGGATATCGTGCGTGACGATGATCGAAGTCGCTCCGAGCGCATCGTTCAGCTTGCGCATCAGATTCGCGATGACGCTGGTGGAGATCGGATCCAGGCCGGTAAACGGCTCGTCGTACATGATCAGCATCGGGTCCAGTGCAATCGCGCGCGCCAGAGCGACGCGCCGCGCCATGCCGCCCGACAGTGCATCCGGTTTGAGATCGGCTGCGCCGCGCAACCCAACCGCATTAAGCTTCATCAGCACCAGGTCGCGAATGAACGACTCCGGCAAACGCGTGTGTTCGCGCAAAGGGAATGCGACGTTCTCGAAAACCGACAGATCGGTAAACAGGGCGCCGAACTGAAACAACATCCCCATGCGTCGGCGCACTTGGTAGAGCGCGTCGTGCGATAACTCGTGAATGCGCTGGCCGGCAACGCTCACGCTGCCCGACTTCGGTTTGATCTGCCCACCGATCAATCGCAGGATCGTCGTTTTGCCCGAGCCGCTCAATCCCATTATGGCGACGATGTGTCCACGCGGGATGGTCATGGTCACGCCTGTCAGTACCTGCCGTGCGTCATAACCGAAAGCGGCGTCTTTAATTTCTACGAGCGGATCTTGGCTCACCTGACGAGGTCTGTTCAACTTACACGACGTGCCATATGCATGACGTTGCGCATGGGTTAGCAGCTCGTTAGGATTCGCGCTGTGCGATCTGCATAGCGCCTCGCGCCGCAGAACCGGCGTGCATCCGACCAGGACTACTCACGCACGACACCTGGATTTGAACGCGGCGGATTGTAACCCGGTTTCGCGTACGCGGGCCATGACCGCCCCCGAGCGGCTTGCATCTTGCCGGGATTTGCCGCACTGTTATCCGGCAGTTTGGGTACAGCTCGCTCAAATTCTCTCGACATGACATCTCACTCGGTTTCGGAAATCGCGTTGCGTTTCGAGCGAATCGGCAAACGCTACGGCGCGGCTGAAGCGCTCAATGCGTTTTCTCTCGAGGTCCGCGCGGGCCAGACGTTTGGATTGGTGGGAATGAACGGTGCGGGCAAGACGACGCTGATTAAATGTCTGCTCGACTTCGCGGAACCCGATTCCGGCAGCATCGAAATCTTCGGGGTAAATCACCGCCTCACACACTCGCGGCGGCAACTGAGCTTTCTTCCCGAACGGTTCAATCCGCCGTTCTACCTCACTGGTCGCGATTTCTTGAAGTATATGCTGGCGCTGCAAGAGATCGCGTATCGGAGTGAAGATGTCGATCGCACGCTCGTGGGTCTGGATCTCGAGTTGTCTGCACTGGCAAAGCCGGTGCGCGCTTTTTCCAAAGGCATGACGCAGAAATTGGGTTTAGCTGCCTGCCTGCTGAGCCACAAGCAGCTATACGTGCTCGACGAACCCACCAGCGGCCTCGACCCGAAAGCACGCGCGCTGCTAAAACAGCGTTTGCGCGAAGTGCGCGATGACGGCCGTACGATCTTCTTGACATCGCACGCGCTCGCCGACGTCGAAGAACTGTGCGACAACATGGCAGTGATCCATCGCGGCACGCTGCGTTTTGCCGGCACGCCGCAGGCTTTGCGCGCTCGCTATGCTAGCTCGAGCCTGGAAGCAGCATTCCTCGCGTGCATAGACGACGCCGTGCCTGCGGCGGCGTGATCGGCATCGCGATGGCAACTCCGGAAACAACAGAACTCCTCGATGGGGGCACCCCTCGCAAACCGGATCTTCTGATAGTCGATGACGATCCGCTGATTGCCGAAACGCTGGACTTCGTGCTGGGGCGCGACTTCAACGTCTTCGTGGCGGAATCGCGGGCGCAGGTTAAAAGCGTGTTGCAGCAAATGGATTCACCGCCGGAACTGGCGTTGATCGATCTCGGCTTGCCGCCGACGCCGCACCGCCCCGACGAGGGTTTTCGGTTGATCAACGAGCTGCTCGCGCTCTCGCCCGACATCAAAATCCTGGTGCTGTCTGGGCAAAGCGACGAAAACAACGCACGCCATGCCCGCGCTCTCGGGGCGATCGATATCGTTGCGAAGCCGTGCGAGCCGCAGCGGCTCAAGGAGTTGCTGCTGAAGGCCCGGACCATCACTTCCGCCGAGCGAGTGGCGCAAGGTACAGATCCCGGCATCATCGGTAGCGGCCCGGCGATCGCCAAGGTCAAGCAACAGGTGCGGCAGTACGCGCACTCGCCATTCCCGGTTCTGATCGAAGGCGAATCGGGTAGTGGGAAGGAGCTGGTTGCCGCGTCTTTGCACCGCCAGAGTCCGCGCGCGATGAAGCCGTATCTGGCGCTGAACTGCGCAGCGATCTCGCCGAATCTCGTCGAGGCTACCCTGTTCGGACACGTCAAAGGCGCCTTCACCGGGGCGAGTGCTGCGCGGCTGGGTTATTTCGAAGAAGCACGCGATGGCAGCCTATTTTTGGATGAGATCGGAGAGTTGCCGTCGGAGCTGCAGGCAAAGCTGCTACGGGTACTCGAAAACGGCGAATACCAGCGTGTCGGGGAAACGCAAACCCGTCAGAGCCAGGCTCGCATCATCGCTGCAACCAATAGAGATTTGCGCCAAGAGGTCAAGGCAGGCCGGTTTCGTGCCGATCTATACCACCGCCTGAGCGTTTTCACCGTCACGGTCCCGCCGCTGCGCGACCTCGGAGACGATAAGCGCAAGCTGCTCGCTTTTTTTTCCGACTTCTACGCTCAGCAAAGCGGCACACCGCCATTCTCGCTCGATACACGGTCCGAGCAGGTATGGATGGACTATGGCTTCCCAGGCAACGTAAGAGAGCTACGTAATATCGTGATCAGACTGACGACCAAGTATCCCGGCGAAGCGGTTAACAACGAACAGCTGCTGGCCGAGCTCGACCCTGAGTCGGGCTTCGCACTGCCGCAAGTCGGCGTCGATGGCGATCTGCGCGACGCGCTCGAGGCGGCAAAGAGGCAACTGCAGACGCAAAAGCAGTTCAGCCTCGACGAGGCCCTCCAGCGGCTGGAGCGCAGCTATGTCGAGGCTGCGCTGAGTTTGACCAGCGGCAATCTGAGTCAAGCCGCAAAGCTGCTGGGCGTGCATCGGACCACGTTATATAGCCGCATGCAGAATTATGGATCTCAGAACGGGGGCGGGTTCTCCCCGCCGGAACACTGATGTACTACACCTTCTTCGGGCTCACCCAGCCGCCCTTCAAGATTACGCCTGACACCGACTTCTTCTTCGAAGGCGGAAATCGCGGCGCCGTGCTGGAAGCGTTGATCTACGCGATCAGTCAAGGCGAAGGCATCATCAAGGTGACCGGCGAGGTTGGCGCCGGCAAAACCATGCTGTGCAGGGTGCTGCAAGCCCGCCTACCGAAGTCGGTCGAAACGGTATACCTGGCAAATCCCAGCGTATCTCCGGAAGAAATTCTGCACGCAATCGCGTTTGAATTGCAGTTGCCGATAGCGCGCGGCTCGAGCCGACTGGTCGTGATGCATGCGCTCAATGAGTACTTGCTGCGTCGCCATGCGGAGGGCCGCCAGGTCGTGGTGTTCGTCGAGGAATCGCAGAGCATGCCGATTCCGACGCTCGAAGAAATTCGCTTGCTTTCGAATCTGGAAACAAAACAGCACAAGCTGCTGCAAATCGTGTTGTTCGGACAGCCGGAGCTGGACGACAACTTGCGCCGGGCCGATATTCGCCAGCTTCGAGAGCGCATCACTCACAGCTTCTCGTTGTCGCCGCTGAATGCAGACGAGGTACGCGCGTACCTGGCGTTCCGTTTGAAGGCAGCCGGATATATCGGCCAGGATTTATTCAATCGCTCGGCGGTCGCGTACCTGACGCATTCCACGGGCGGTCTCACGCGCCGGATCAACATCGTTGCCGACAAGGCGCTGCTCGCCGCTTTCGCTGAGAATACTCACTCCATCACACGCAAGCATCTGCGCGCAGCGGTTCACGACAGCGAATTCAGCGGCCCTTCGCGTTACCGCCAATCGAGGCACTGGCTCTATCCTGCCGCGGCCGTGCTTTGCGCCCTGGCTATCGGCCTGTTCATTTATCTTCACGAGCATGGCTTGTCCACAGACGGTCAGCAGCAGGCGGAACTTGCACCTCCGAAAACGTCCGCGGCACAGGACAGCAGTCAGTTCCTTCATGACCCGACCACAAAATCCGACGAGCCGAACAACGCCAGTCCCGCGATAACAGAATCGCGCCCGTCCCAGCCCTTGCGCCACTCGGAAATTTCAAGGACAACCGCACCGAGCTCAAGCACGCCGGCGTCGCGTCCGGAACAGATCGAACCGCTTAAGCTCAGTGCGACGCTATCGACCACGAACGATCTGTTGGAACAGCGCTTGCTTGCCACCGACCGCTGGTTAGCGGATAGCGGTGTAACGACGTACAGCATCCAATTGCTCGGCTCGAACGACCCCGTATTATTGAAGCGCTATTTCGAAACCCTGGGCAAATTTATTGAGATAGAAAGGGTTTTTGTGTACCGTACCGTTGCGAATCAACAGCCTTCCATGACTGTTCTCTATGGAGCGTTCAACACCCGGCCGGAAGCAGTGAAGTCGTTAGAAGCGCTTCCCGGGGAATTGAAGATCAACCGGCCATACATTCGCACGGTGCAGGGCATTCGTACTGAGATCGGCTTGAAGAAGCCATCCTGACGGTCCGTCAGCGGTAACGTTGAGTACCCGGCGATCTGCACAATCAAAACACTTCAGGGATTAGACGCCCACAAAAATCCGTCTAAGCGGAGCCTGGAGCAGGCGGAGGTTCGACTGAACACTTATCAAACCGGGATTCACGGCGTAAGCCGGCCTCGTTGCGGGCTGGCGGTCGTTGCCATCCTGCTCACGGTGACGCTAACGGGTTGCGCTTACCAGCCCACCATACCGCCCTCTGAAGCACATTTGTCGCGTGAGGCTGTCGTCACGCACGACGACATAGCCAACATTCTGCCGCCGGTCACAACGAATAGTTATGTGCCGCCGCCGAAGCCGCGCGCAAAATCGCCGAGCTATAGCGTAGTTGTCCACGAGGTTCCGGTGAAGGAACTGCTTCTCGCCTTGTCGCGCGATACCAAAGAGAACATCGACGTTCATCCGGGGCTACAGGGCCTGGTAAGTCTGAACGCAATCGATGAGACGTTGCCGTCCATCCTCGATCGTGTGTCGAAACAGATCAACATGCGCTACCGCGTCGAAGGCAAAACGATTGTGGTCACGCCCGACAGCCCTTTCCTGAAAACGTATCGAGTCGACTACGTCAACATGTCGCGCGACACCACTTCGACTATTGCAGTCAGCGGTCAGATCGCCGGAACGGCGGGTGCGGGCGGAACAGGTACACCCGGCGGCGGCACGTCGAGCACTTCGGTAACCACCAACTCCAAAAACAATTTCTGGGAAGTGTTGCAACAGAATATCAACAGCATCTTGTCGTCAACACGCGCGCTCGCGCAAAGCGCGGAGGATCGGCAAATCCAGGCCGAGTCGAACCGGGCGGCACGTGAAGAGCGGCTGGCACAGGCCGAGGCAGTGGCACGCGCCGGGCAGAACGCGACCACTTTGTTCGATAAAGCCTTCGGTTCGCCCCAGGCAAACAGTGCGGCAGCGGACCTGAAACAAGACCTCATCATCAATCAGATCGCGGGTACCGTTTCTGTGATGGCAACCGAGCGCCAGCATCAACTCGTTCAACAATACTTGGACGCGGTTAGTGCTTCGTCTCAGCGGCAGGTGCTTATCGAAGCGACGATTGCCGAGGTCACGTTATCAGACACGTACCAGGCTGGCGTGGATTGGAGCCGCTTAGCGAGCGGCGGCGGTTTCACGATAGCTCAAGGCTTGCTGGGAGCCGTGGGACCTGGCGTGACTGGGACGACCGGCCTTGCGATCGCCTACAACAGCAATACTTCGAATTCGGGCGTTAAGGCAGCGGTAAATCTGCTAGAGCAGTTCGGCAACACGCGCGTGCTTTCCAGTCCAAAGCTGATGGCGCTGAACAATCAAACCGCACTGCTCAAGGTAGTCGATAACATTGTCTACTTCACGGTTCAATCGTCCGTAAGCCAGGCGGCGAACGTGGGTACGCTGCAGACGGTGACCACGACCCCGAATACTGTCGCGGTAGGTGTTGTGTTGAGCATGACGCCCCAGATCAACGACAATGGAGTGGTCACCCTAACAGTGAGACCCACCATTACCCGGATCAACGGTACTGTGCAGGATCCCAACCCAGCGCTGACTACCATCAAGAGTTTCATCCCGCAAATACAAGTTCGTGAGATGGAGTCGGTGCTCCAACTCATAAGCGGTCAGACCGCGATTTTGGGCGGGCTAATGCAGGACAACGTGGATCGCAAACGCGACCAGATTCCTGGCTTAGGCAACATTCCTCGCGTCGGCGAAGCCTTTCAATTTCGCAACGAGAACGTGCAAAAGACCGAGCTGGTTATCTTCATACGGCCCGTTGTCGTAACTCATCCCTCGCTCGATAGCGACGAGCTCAAGCACTTGCGACGGTTTTTACCCGAAGTCGATAAGACCGGACAGAATCCATGAGTTTGCTGCTACAAGCGCTCCAGAAGGCGGCGAAGAACCGCGAGTCCAGCGCACCGCTGTCTGAGCCTAACGTTCCTCAGCCCACCCAGGAATCAGTCGAAACCGTTCTGCCGTCGATGTTCGCGCTGGACACAACGCGCGAGATCAGGAGCCGCGAGCCGGAGCTGGCGCTCGCCGAAGAAGATTTGTTCGAAACCGATGAGCTCGCCGAGGTCGGAGAAAGATTTGACCCATTCGAACCGACGCCGGAATTGTCGGATCGAGCGGCTACGGTACTGCGCGCAAGCGAAGCCGGCACATCGGGCTGGATGGACCGAATTCGCGATCGACCGGTGCATACGTTTGCCGCTGTAGCCGGCGTGTTCGGCGTGCTCTACGGCGTATATGTCTATCTGCAGATCGCGCATCCGGCGATACTCAGAGGTGAATTCTTCAGCAAGCCTATTGCGGTAAAGACGCCGTCCTCGACAACGCCGATTGCACGCCCCGTTGCACCTGCGAATCCAACGGCGCAAACGCCGCCGTCAAACACTACCGTCGTTGAGACTCGCTCTACGCCGGAACTCGCCGCGCAGAAGTCGAATCCTGCAAATGCGATACCGCCAAAGCCGCAGGCCACGCTCGGCTCAATCGCGGGGATGGGGACAGCACCCACTGCGACGCTGCCAGCAACGACAGCTCCGACGGTAGCAGCGGGGGCTTCTACCGAGGCCAAACCGACATCGTTGCGAGAATCGGACTTGC
Source organism: Burkholderiales bacterium (assembly GCA_038240725.1). Classification (GTDB taxonomy): domain Bacteria; phylum Pseudomonadota; class Gammaproteobacteria; order Burkholderiales; family SHXO01; genus SHXO01. Next base: position 10,414 of record JBBRGM010000026.1, read on the forward strand.
CTGTCAGAGAATTGGTACCTTCAGTACGCTCGGTTCGAGCGTTACCCATGCCGACAAGGCCGGCTCGCCAGCGGCAACTACAAGCCGCAGGGTTCCCGGACACAACGCAAACGCAGGAACAAATCAGTTCCTCCTCGGCGGTGCCGCCGTCGACGAGCCGCATCGCACCTGGCATCACCGAAGCGTATGAAGCGCTTCAGGACGGCAAGCTAGACCAGGCAGAATCACTCTATCGCGGCGTGATGCAGACCGATGGGCAAAATATCGATGCGATGCTTGGACTGGGAGGTATTGCCGTTCGCCGAGGCGATTCGCAGCAGGCGATCGGTTTCTACGAACGCGCGCTGGAACTCGAACCGCGCAATCCGGTTGCACAGGCAGGGCTCATAACGATTCTCGGGCAGGCGGATCCGCAGATGAGCGAAACGCGATTGAAACAGTTGATCGCGCGAGAACCATCGGGCTTCCTGCACTTCAGTCTGGGCAATCTTTACTCGCAGCAGAATCAGTGGCCGGCGGCTCAGCAAGCCTACTTTCAAGCCTACGAGATGCAGCCCAACAATCCCGACTACGCGTACAACCTCGCGATCAGCCTGGAACATTTGGGGCAATCGAAGCTTGCTTTGACGTACTACCGTAAGGCCATCGATCTCAGCTTTCAGAAAGGCCGTGCAAACTTCGATCAGAAGCGCGTGATCGAACGCATCGGCCAACTCTCGGCCCAAACCGACTGACTTCCCGCGCGGTCATGGCTGAGCAGCGGAAGAAACTTCGCCTGGGCGAGCTATTGATCCAGCAAGGTCTGATCACACCGGATCAGCTGCGCATCGCACTCACCGAACAGAAGCATCAGCAAGCTCCGCTTGGGCGCCTGCTGGTTCGCCTGGGCTTCGTCACGGAAGCCGTCATTCGCGACATCATGGCGCGAACAATCGGCCAGGAAAGCATCGAGCTGACCCAGGTCCTCATCGATTCCGACGCCTTGAAACTCGTTCCACAGGATTTCGCACGCAGGCACCGTTTGTTGCCGATCGCCTATGACGTCAATACGCAGATGCTCACGGTGGCGATCACCGAAGTATTCAACGTCGTCGCTCTAGATCAACTGCGCGGCACGATCGGCCAGCACGTCAAGGTTCGCACTGTTCTCGCCGGCGAAGCGCAGCTCGAAGATGCAATCGATCAATTCTACGGCCATGAGTTGTCGGTCGACGGCATCCTGAAGGAAATCGAAACCGGAGAGATCGACTACCAGAGCCTGCAGGCGGGCGGCGATGAATACACCCAGCCGATCGTTCGGCTTGTGGGAGCGTTGTTGATAGACGCGGTGAAACGCGGCTCCTCAGACGTTCACTTCGAACCGGAATTCGCGTTCCTTCGCGTTCGCTATCGAATCGATGGTGTCCTGGAGCAGGTGCGCAGCCTGCATAAAAACTACTGGCCGGGAATCGCGGTACGTCTGAAAGTCATCAGCGGCATGAACATCGCCGAGACACGCGCGCCGCAGGACGGTCGGATATCGCTGAATCTTAACGGCAGGCCGGTGGACTTTCGAGTCGCGACCCAGCCTACGATTCACGGCGAGAACATCGTGCTGCGAATTCTCGATCGCGAAAAGTCCATCATCAGCCTCGAGCAGATGAAATTACCCAAGCATGTGCTCAACACGCTGAGTCTCATGCTCGCACGTCCGGAAGGCATTCTGATTATCACAGGCCCGACCGGCAGCGGCAAGACGACGACTTTGTACTCGCTGCTGTCTCAGCTGAACGTCGAGTCCGTCAACATCATGACGCTGGAGGATCCGGTCGAGTATCCGGTTGCGATGATGCGGCAGACGTCCGTCAACGAAGCGGCCAAGATGGATTTCGTCAACGGCATTCGATCGATGATGCGGCAAGATCCGGACATCATCCTGGTCGGCGAGGTGCGCGACAAAGATACCGCCGAGATGGCGTTTCGCGCTGCGATGACCGGGCATCAGGTGTTCACTACTCTGCATACGAATTCGGCGCTGGGCGCATTTCCCCGTCTACTCGATATCGGCATCCTCCCTGATATCATTGCCGGCAACGTCATTGGCATCATCGCTCAACGTCTAGTGCGTTTGCTTTGCAATCACTGCAAGGAAGCCTACGTTCCGACCAAGGAAGAGCGTCACGTGCTCGGATCGGAGACGGAGGGCAACATCAAGATCCATCGCCCCACCGGATGCAAACACTGCAACTTCAGAGGCTATCGCGGTCGCACGGCGATCCTTGAAATCCTGCGCATGGACGCCGATCTAGATGAGCTCGTCGCGCGCCGCGCAACCAATCGCGAGCTGCGAAACGCGGCTGCGGAAAAGGGATTCCGGCCGCTAGTGGAAGAAGGCATCGCACGAATTTTGGATGGGAGCACAAGCATGGCGGAGGTCGCGCGATCGGTCGATCTCACGCAACGGTTTCGTTAGCCCTCTGCGGACGTACACTGCGGCACATCGCTACATTTCCTTCCCACCCATATGCCTGCCTTCCACTATAAAGCGATCGACAAGGTCGGCCGACCAGCGCGCGGAAAGCTGGATGCTGCGAACGAGGTCGATCTGGAATTGCGCCTCAAGCGAATGGGGCTGGATCTCATCACCTTCAGGTCGGTACGCGCCGGCGGCTCCACCTTGGCGAAGGGCAATGTCACTCGTCGCGATCTCATAACGTTTTGCTTCGACCTCGAGCAGATTACCAAAGCAGGTATTCCACTCGTCGAAGGTTTGCGCGATCTGCGAGACGCAACTGATAATCCGCGCTTCCGGGAAATGCTGTCGTCGGTTTTGGAAGACATCGAAGGCGGCAAGATGTTGTCGCAAGGACTCGCGGGCTTCCCTGCCGTGTTCGGCTCGGTCTTCGTTAGCCTGGTGCGAGCCGGCGAGCAATCGGGCCGTTTGACCGAGGTGTTCGAGAGCTTAGGCACAGCACTTAAATGGCAGGACGAGTTGATCTCGCAAACTCGCCGGTTGCTTGTTTATCCCACCATGGTGTTCGTAGTCGTTATGGGCGTGGTGTTGTTCCTCCTGCTCTATCTAGTCCCGCAGGTCGTAACGCTGCTGAAGGGGATGGGCTTGCAACTACCGCTGCAGACGCGGATTCTCATTGGGATCTCCAATTTCGTTGCGCACTACTGGTATCTTGTTGCGATATTTCCATTCATCGTGGGAGCTAGTCTCGCGTACTTCATTCGCACCAATCCAAAAGGGTTGTATTACTTCGATTACATCAAGCTGCGGCTGCCGATTACCGGACCGATCATGCAGAAGATCATCCTCGCGCGGTTCGCCAGCTTTTTTGCCCTGATGTATCAGTCGGGAATCACGATCTTGGACGCGATCAAGACGAGCGAGGAAATTGTCGGGAACCGCGTTATCGCCGAAGGTCTGCAACGCGCCGGACAACAGATCAGCGCCGGCGAGAGCATGAGCGAGACGTTCCGGAATCTAGGTCTATTTCCGCCTCTGGTAATTCGCATGATGCGGGTCGGCGAGAATACCGGTGCCCTCGATACTGCCCTTCTTAATATCAGCTACTTCTACACGCGCGATGTGCGAGAGTCGATCGATAAGGCATTGAAGTTGCTTGAGCCGACCATGACTCTCGTGTTGGGGGGTATCCTGGCGTTGATCCTGTTTTCCGTCCTAACGCCGATCTACGACATCTTGGGCAAGATCAAATTCTAAGGTCGCCACGATGGCTCGCAAGCTCGTTCTCTGCGCATCTTCATTTCACCTCACAGCGAGTTTGTGGACCGGTCGTCGCCTTTCCGCGATCCACCGATTCGACGCGGGCGATGATGATCAGCCGACATTTGCCAGTTTCCTGAGAGCCGCGCGCGGCGTTCCGGTCTACCTCATGGCGGACACGGTAGACGAAGACTACCGTTTCGAAACGCTGCCGCACGCCTTCGGTAAAGACCGACGGCAGATGGTAGAGCGCAAGCTCAAACAGCTTTATCGAAGCACGCCTTTCTACGGCGCGAGCCTTTCCGAGCGCGAAGCGGACAAGCGTCGCGATGACCGTTATCTGCTCGCAGCACTTACCAACCCCGCTGTGTTCGAACCATGGCTGCGTATCATCGTGGCGAGCGGCCTTCCGATCGCCGGCGTTTTTCCGCTCCCCGTTGTCACGTTGGGATTGGCCAAAAAACTCGATAGCAAAGAAACGAACTTGTTGCTCGTCTCAAAGCACGAGGCAGGAATCCGGCAGACGTTTCTCAAGAACCAGCGTTTTCGCATCAGTCGACTGACGCCGTTGCGTGCCAGCGGCGCTGGCGGCAGCCTCGAGTCGTATGCGGAGGAAATTCGCAACACGCGCATGTATCTCGACGCGCTCAACGTAATGCACGTCGATGACATTCTCCACATCGTAATCGTCGATCAGGATGCAACGCTCGCGCCCCTCGGTCAACTGGTGCAGAGCGGTCGTCGTAACTTGCGGGCTGTGCGATATGGCCCAGAAGAAATCGTCGCTAAAGTCGGCGTAGATGCGGCTACATTGCAGGCGAGCCCAGATGCGCTGCACTTATATTTGCTGGGGCAAAAACGCTCGCTCGAGTTCAATCTGGCTCCGCCGTCACTGACCAGCGGCTACACGCGTTACGTCACTAGTCGCTCCATGTACATGGCAGCCGGAGCCGTCGCTGCGCTGGCCGGCGTATGGTGCGCGATGAACTTGTATCAGACGATGTCGCTGAAGGACGAAGCCCAGCAGATCGCGACGAGAACGCGGCAGGAGCAGAACCACTACCAGGAGCTAACCCGCAGCTTCCCGCCCTCGCCGGTACCCTCTGGAAAGCTTCAGCAGACGGTCGACGTCGCTGAACGAATCGGCACGCTGTCTCGCATTCCGGATTCGGTGTTCCGCGTGGTCAGCGCCGCGCTGGAAAAGTACCCGGCGATGCGGTTGAATGGATTGCAATGGCACAATGGCGCCGCCGCAGCAGCGGCGTCCGCAAATGCAACGAACGTTGCACCGACGGGTCTCGCCCAGTCCGCTGTCCTGCAAGTTGAGTTGACGGCGCAGCCCGGCGATTTTCGCAGTGCACTCGTCAATATCAATAATCTGGTGCGCGACTTGGGAAGAAATGACAGCGTGGCGGAAGCCAAGGTCATTAAAATGCCGCTCAATCTTTCTTCGACCGGAACACTGGCGGGCTCTACGGCGAGCCTGCAACAAGAACGGCCGCAAAATGCGCAGTTCGACGTTCAGCTGGTGATGAAACCAGGGGTGTGAAGCCATGCTGAATCTATCCGCAAAAGATATTCAGGCCCTGGCAAAGCCGTTGTTGTTGCTGCTAGGGACGGTAGCGATCTCGGCTGCTGTGATTTTCTATTCGGGCCGTGGCGTCAAAAGCGGCGAAGCAGAACTAAAAGCTCAAATAACGCAATTGAGCGATGCGCGCAAGCGCGTGCAGCAATCCGACCAAGAAAAGAGCGTGATCGAACGCTATGTCGTTCCTTATCGACAGCTAGAAAAGGCCGGAATCGTCGGCGACGAACAACGTATCAGCTGGATTGACGCACTACGCACAGCGAACAGCGAAGCAGATCTGTACGGCGTCGAATACGAACTCGGTGCGCAACAAAACTATTCTTTCGTCAACGAGATCAATGCCGGTCCGCTCTCCGTTAGACAGTCAGTGATGAAGCTGCGCTTCGGTATTCTTCACGAAGGCGATCTGTTCCGCTTCTTTCAGGCGCTTGCCGCTCAGCAAGTTGGGCGCTTCGCCATCAATAAGTGCAGCCTGCAGCGGCTGCCGGTAAATCTCGCGGTACCGGTCAATCAACCGACGCTCGAAGCGCAGTGCGATGTTGCGTGGATTACGATCGCAGGGCCGACTGCCGAGGAAACCAAATCGTGAAGCTCGCAGTGATCGCACTCGTGATCGCAAGTGCAGCCGCCCTTCCGGCGTTCGCGCAAGACGCGCCACTCGGACGTTTATTTCTGACGCCGCAACAGCGCGCTGCTCTCGACAATGCTCGCCGCTACAAAATTCGCGCGCAAGCGGTCGCAGCCACGATCGGCAGCAAACCGAGGATCCCAGCCGCGCGTAGCGTCGTGATCAACGGCTTGGTTCAGCGCAGCGATGGCGAATCGGTGATCTGGGTCAACGGCAAACCAACCGATGGCCAGATGGCAGATGGCACACGCGTGACCGTGGCGGGAGACGGGCACGGTTCAGTGGTCGTACGCGAACCGGAACGAGGCCGGCGCATCGGTCTACGAGTTGGCCAGCGGGCCGATCTGCTAACCGGGCGCGTTGAGGAGTCGCACGAGCGTCGCCACACCTCGGCTCGTCCGGTCGGACCGACAGTGTCGCGGAGCGTGGACGCGAAACGTCTGGAAAAGCGCGCCGAAGAGCGGCGCAAAGCCGACGCGGAGTATGATCGCGCCCCCCCGCCGGAGGTACAGCAAGTCGCCCCGGCCACGCTCGACAATCCAGAGCAGTAACCGGTGCACAGCGTTAACCGTCAATCTCAACGTGGTGTAGCGCTGATTGTCCTGCTGGCGCTGATAGGTTTTGTACTCACTGGCGCTTTATTGACTTTCGCTCGCGGCTCCGATGACTCATTGCAGCGCGCCAAGATAACGCAGGCTGCACTGTCTCAAGCGAAGCAGGGACTGATTGACTACGCAGCGTCGGTATACCTCGGCGCGGCTTGCATTAGTCCAGTAAATAACTGCCGGCGGCCTGGCGATTTGCCTTGTCCGGACCTGAATAATGATGGGGATGCAGAGGCTGTTCCGCCATGCGACGACGTAACCCATCGAGTTGGACGTCTACCTTGGAAAAGACTAGAGCTACCAGATCTTCGTGACGGCTACGGCGAGCGGCTCTGGTATGCCGTATCGACGAACTTCAAATACAACACACGTACTAGTTGCACATCTGTGGGCGATTCAGGCTGCCTGAACAGCGAAACGCACGGAACAATTACCGTTCGGGATGCTGCAGGCAATCTTGTATTCGATGCGGGGTCCCCGGCGTTGAACGGTGTCGTCGCAGTGATTTTTGCGCCAGGTCCGGCGTTGACCAGACAGGACGGCGTCCAACAGGACCGCAGCTGTAGGCGGGGCGTCGTGTCCGATCCAACGTGCACCAATGCTGCTACCAGAGACACTTGCTCTGGTACGGGAGTGGGAAATCCGCCGGATTATATTCAAACAGCTATGTGCAATCCGCAGAATTATCTCGATTCGGTACTTCCGTCACCGGATCTGCCTATTCCTGGAGTGCAAGACAATGCCATGCTGTTTGAAAGCGTCACGGCTAAGGGCTTTATCGCCGGCACTATCAAAGATCCGCTCTCAAGAGACGTAATATTGAACGACCAGATACTCGTGATTACGCTGCAAGACATCATGCCAATAATCGAGCGGCGCGTTGCTATGGAAGTATTGAGTTGTTTGAAGCGTTACGCTGTCGCAAACTCAGACCATTATCCCTGGACCGCGTCGGTCAGCGATTATTCCGACTTCACTGATCATCCCAACACCCGTTTCGGGCGAGTACCAGATGCGTTTACAGAAACGGCTTTGACCTACGCGGCTCTGAGTAGTAGCTGGCCACCAGGCTGCACCCTTACCGCGGGAATGGGTTGGTGGATGAATTGGAAAGAGCTCGTGTTTATGGCCGTTGCAGACGGCTACGGTCCTGACACGCCGTTCGTAACCTGCCTCACTTGTTTGAACGTAAATCCAGAACCGGGCGCCAAAAAAGTCGTCGTCATAATAAGTGGCAAGACTCTGCCCGGGAAAACACACGGGCAGACCGCATCCATCGACAACTATCTTGAGCCACCCGATGTCGGGGGAAGCGTGTTCTCACATCTCAAATCGACAGATACGTTCAACGATATCGTCGTGTTTCAATGAGGCGCGGATGAGCAAGCATAAAAACATCTGTCATTCCGCTGGCTTCACCTTGGTAGAGCTCGCGGTCGTTGTCGCGGTGATCGCCTTGATGTTGGGAAGCATATTAGTACCGCTTGCTACGCAGGTCGATCAGCGGAATGTGACTGAGACCCAGAGGCGCATGGAAGAGATCAGAGAAGCATTGATTGGATATGCAATGGCGAATGGCCGCTTTCCGTGCCCCGCATCAACAACAAGTCGTGGTGCCGAGAGCTTTACAGCGACAGGTAATGCAACTAACGGCGATTGCTCAAACTTTTATGACGGGTTTGTACCGGCAGTAACGCTAGGAGTCGAGAATATCGACTTAAATGGTTATGCGCTCGACGCCTGGGGACTGGAAAGTAACCGAATTCGATACGCCGTCGCTCACACTACGATACCTACAACCATACCACCATCGCCGAACCCGTACACTAAGCTCGACGGCATACGTAAGGCCGGATTGACGGAGCTCGGGCGCACAACAACAAAGTTTCTTTCGATATGCGGGTCAAGCGTGGGGACGACCGCGACGGACTGTGGAACCGCGCCAGTGTTAGCTGATAGTACTGCGGTCGTGGTGGTTTTTTCTTTGGGTAAAAATGCGCCTGCGCCATTCGCCGAACTCGGCGCTGACGAGCAAGCGAATCAAGGGTCGCCAGGCAAGCCGGTATTTATCAGCCGGACGAATTCAGCCGCGTCAGGGACTGAGTTCGACGACTTGGTTACATGGATTTCCAAAAACGCGATGTTCAGTCGGATGGTGGCGGCTGGTCAGCTGCCATAATTGGAACCGGCTGCGAGGGATCCTCGGCTGCGGTGTTGTCATGTACCGGCAGCAACTCGAAGCGTACGTCGCCTCGTACATTGTGTGTGAGTGCGAGGCGATACGCATTGACCCGCGCTTGTCGCGCAGCCTGATACAGACCCACACCGAACCCATTGGTGGATGCGACCGGCGCACTGAACAACTGATTTGCGAGTTGATCCCTGATCGGCTCGCCGCTGTCGCCGACTGTGATTACGCATCCGCCTTGCCACTCGACGGATGCATGGACCGTGATATCAGGAAATGAACGCCGCTTATTGAGTGCGTTCTGCAGCAAGTTATCGATCACCCGGTCGAACAAATCGACAGGAATCTCAGCACTGTCGGGGACGCCCTTGTCATCGAATTCCACGCGCTCATGCCCGTAGCGTTGCTCGACCTCCCGCCACCAGGCGAGCGCGTTGGACGCCTGCGGCGGCCCACGCTCGCCGGAGTTGAGTTTGTCCAGCGTACTCTGCAAACGCTGCCTGATTTGCGGCAGTTGTCGCT
>JBBRGM010000027.1:0-19387 GCA_038240725.1 Burkholderiales bacterium
TTCCGGTCCGCCGAATGCGACGTTGGTGGTGTGGTGGCCTTCGCACGACTTGATGCGATACACCGGTTCGCCGAACTTGTCGAATACCCAGACGCTGCCCATCGCTACGTGCGCGATGAGAAGCCGGCCTTGCGCATCCAGTGCGAGTCCGTCCGGTCCGCCGCCGCCGGATAGCTGAATGTACATGCCGACTTTGGCGACATCGCCGTTGCGCGTGAACGGCACGCGCCAAATGCAATTGCCGCGCGTAACCGCGACATACAGTATCGTCTCGTCGAGATTCATCACCAGCCCGTTCGGACTCGGCACATTGTCGAGCAGACACGTAACTTCGCCGTTCGGCCGCACACGGAACACGCGGCCGGTCGGGTCGTGCAAGCCGGTCAACCCTTGATCGGTGAAGTAGAGATCGCCGTTCGATGCGAAGAATAGATCGTTGACCGCCTTGAAGCGCTCGAGATTGGCGCGTTCGAGATACGGTGTGACTTTGCCGTTCACCGGATCGAGCAGCATGATGCCGTTCTTGTAGTCGGCGATGAAGCAGCGGCCATCGCGATGAAACTTGAGTCCGTTCGGCCAGCCGTCGTATTCGGCAATGATCTTGAACGTACCGTCGCGCGCAACCGTAAACACGCGTCCGGATGGGATGTCTACGCAATAAAACGTGCCGTTGCGATCGAACGAAGGGCCTTCGAGCAGCGAGCGCGCCGGCATGCCGATCGGCTGGCCATCGCCCCATTCGTGGCGCGTCCCTGGTTTGAGCTTGAGTGCTTCGGGTAGTCGGGCGAGAACGCGCGTCTCGATAATTTTTGGCGGTGCGAACACGTTGCTGCTCCTTGGGAAATTTCAGACCGGCTGCGAGCGCGCGCCGTCGGGCAGGTCGACTTCCGCCACTTCCATCGGTCTGCGGGTCATCGTGAGCGAAATCGTTGCGCCCGCCACCAGCAACAGTCCGGCGATGCCGAACGCCCAGTTGTAGCTGCCGGTTTGCGCGATCACATAACCAGTGACGATCGGTGCGGCAATGCCGAAGCTGTTGCCGCCGACCACGAGAATCGCCATTGCCTTGCCGACGTCGCGTGGACTTTGCAGCAGATCGTTCACCAGCGCGAAGTTGAGCGAGATAGCCGTGGATACGCCGGTCATCGACAGCGTGAACAGAATCAGGATCAGCCAGATATTTTCCAGCGAAGGCGTCAGCAGAATCACCGCAGACCCGAGCAGCGATGCAACGACCATCGCACGCCGGCGGCCTTGGTCGACGCCGCGGCGTGCCATCAGCTTGTCGCTCAGTCGCCCGAGCAAAATGCCGAGCACCATCGCGCCGAGATAAGGCAGCGCGGTGAACATGCCGGTTTTCAGTATGGTCAGACTGCGCGTCGCCTGCAGATAACTCGGCAGCCAAGTGAGGAAAAGATACTGCGTATAGACCGCGCAGCCCTGCGACAGCGCCAAGCCCCACATGGTGCGCGTGCTGAGCAGCTTGAGAACGCCGGATGCCTTCGCCGGTCGATCGAGCGCGTTCGCATGCACATTGCGTTCGCGCAGAATTTTGTCGCGCTCAGCTTCGCGCAACCAGGTTACGCGCTCGGGTTTGTCGTAGAACACCAGCCACGCAAGCAGCCAGATCGAGCCGAGCGCGCCGACGCAGAAAAACGAATAGCGCCAGCCGATCACGCTGATCAGCCAGGCGACGACGAGCGCGCCGAACGCCGGTCCTGCCTGCGTGCCCGCCATGAAGATGGCGTTGGTCATGCCGCGCTCGCCTGCGGGAATCCATTCGCGCACCATGCGCCCGCCGGCGGGGAACGTCGTCGCTTCGCCGACGCCCATCGCGAGGCGCGTTGCGATCAACGAAGCGAAGTTGCCCGCGAGGCCGGTTGCCATCGTCGCGAGCGACCACAGCGTTATGCCGGCTGCGTTGATTTTCTTCGCGCCGAAATGATCCACCAAAATGCCCATCGGAATCAGGCAGAGCAGGTAGGTCCATAAAAAAGACGAGAACAGATAACCCATTGCTACCGGCGACAGGCCGAATTCTGCCGATACGGCTTTCGCGGCGACCGACAAAGCGACGCGGTCGACGTAGTTGACCATAGCTAGAGTAAACAGGAAAACGCTGATCCAGCCACGGCGCCAGCCCATGCGGGTACTCCTCCGATGAAACTATTTTAGTTTCGCGCCCCGTAATTTGGCGTCTGCTGCAATGGGGCGAAAGCTGCGGACTTGCTGGCGAGCTCGGTTCATAACTGGAACGCGTCGTGCCGCCAGCGTGCGCGCAGGCAGCATCGTTTCACAGCGTAGAAAGCCCCGTCAAGCTCGCATCCCCGCCAGGGATGGCCGGTGAGCGAGCCGGATGCGTGAAATCGGCGATGGGCGAACGGGCGTCGAACCACCCCGTGTATCAGCAGATCGCCGCTGCCAGTTACCGAACGCCCGGCGCACGCGCGGCGGAAAAATCTGCGTGCTGCGCGTCTGCCTTTGGGGTCGGCTGCTTTTCGCGCGGGTCGCAGCCTGCGCTACACACTATGGCGAGCACGGTACAGGAGAGGAGGGCCGCACGTAGAATTGTATTCATGTGAAGACGGTTCCAAAGAAACGGTTCGCGTCGATGAGTGCGCCCGCTTACCGACCGTCAGGCGCTGCGCAAATGCGCAATCGGTTAGTACACGTACCGGCATGGATGGAAAAGGAACAGGCGCGAGCGCGCGCCTGTTCTGCTACTTCATGCCGAGGACTATTCAGTCTTCTTTTTGTCGGCAGCGTTCTCGATCTTTTCGCCGCCTTTCTGAATGTCCTTTCCCGCGCCCGACATTGTGTTGCAACCGGCCAGTGCGGTGAAGCACGCCAGGACTGAAAGTGCCAATAGCTTCTTGAACATCGCTTGCTCCTTCCTGAAGTTGAACAGTGAACCCTGGTCAGAATGCTCGATGCGCTAGCGCCGACGTCCCATCAGGAACGTAACGACCGCCAAAATGATGCCGACCACAAACAGCACCCACGCGATCTCTTTTGAGATAACTGCCACGCCGCCGATGCCGAGCAAACCCGCGACGATGGCGATGATTAAAAAGACTGCTGCCCAATAAAGCATTTGATCCCCCTAACTTTAGCTATGATTACTTCGACGAGTCGACAACGATGTCGTTTTGCACGCTCTTGACGCCTGACACGCCCTTCGCAACCGATTCCGCCTTGTCTTTCTCCGCTTGACTCTTGGCGGTACCGCTCAACATCACCTTGCCTTCCATTGTCTTGACGCTGATGCGCATAGCGCTCACGTCGGAGTCCTTGGCGTAGATCGCCTTGACTCTGGTGGTGATGGTCGCGTCGTCGACGTACTCGCCTGCACTTTCTTTCCCGCTGGTTACGGCACAACCCGTAACGTCACAGATCAGAACTATCGACAGCACCATCGCCTGGATCAATCTCATCATGGTCTACTCCTGTTGGTTTCAATCGGACAGCGTATCGTTCGTCCCGGTCGGATTTTAGACAGCGGCCCTGCTATGCCAAGCGCATTCGCCGTGCCAACCTTTCCAGCGGTCGGTGAAAATCGCAACGCCTTGAATATAAGGATTTCGAGCCGAGCGAATTTGGCTTAAAGCGAGATGCGTCCGCATCATCGTATGAAACTCTGGGAAGCGCCGTGTAGGATCTACATCGCGAACCGACGCCGGCGTGACGCCGATTTAGCATGACCCCGCCGATTAAGCGCGACGTCGCCGATGAGCGTAACACTGGGGCGACGTCGCCTGAATCGAACAGGCGCCCGGCACTCGCACGGCTGCATCCGAATCGAAACAAAATCACTACGATCCTCATGCTCATACCACGCGCTGGGTCGTGCGCCGGCCTCCGATGCGGTTCGATACACAGCCTGCGCGTTGAACTGAAAAACACGCCCCCGGCTACAATCCGCGATGGCTAGCGAATCACCAGAGATTCGACGCGGGTGGGTCGAACCGGCGCAGTACGAGCGGCGAGCGGACGGCACGTTGTATTCGCCGCGGTACGCAGACATCTACGCCTCCGCCGATGGGGCGCTTGCCGAGACCGAGCACGTGTTTCTGCGCGGCAACGATTTGCCCGCACGCTGGCAACACCGAGACAACTTCACGATTGTCGAAACCGGCTTCGGCCTCGGTCTGAATTTTCTTGCGACCTGGGCGGCCTGGCGGTCGACCAGCGCGCCGTCCGCGCGGTTGCACTTCATCTCGGCCGAGAAGCATCCGTTTCGGCGCGACGATCTCGCTGCGCAACTGCAGGCGTGGCCGCAGTTGTGCGAGTTGGCGCCTGCGCTGTTGCAACGCCTGCCGCCGGCGGTTGCCGGCTTTCATCGCGTCCGGCTGGAACACGGCCGGCTGCAACTCACATTGATGTACGGCGATGCATTGACTTCGCTGCGCCAACTGGATGCCCAGGTCGACGCGTTCTATCTCGATGGATTCGCGCCGGCCAGGAATCCGGAAATGTGGAGTCAAGATCTGTTCGGCGAGCTGCGCCGGCTTGCGCGGCCAGGCGCGACTGCGGCGACCTACAGCATCGCCGGTGCGGTGCGTGAACGATTGACGCAAGCGGGATTTACAGTCGAGCGTGCGGCCGGCTTCGCCCGCAAGCGCGAAATGCTGATTGCGCGCGCGCCATCGTCGAGCGGTGCGCGATCAGCCGCGCAGCGAGATCGCCGCGCTGCGGTCATCGGCGCGGGCCTCGCGGGGACAGCCTGCGCGGCGCATCTGGCCGAAAAAGGCTGGTCGGTAGAGGTGATCGATAGCCAGCCGGCGCCTGCGCTAGGCGCGTCCGGCAATCCTGCCGGCCTGCTGATGCCGGCGTTGTCGGTCGATTGGAATCCTGCCACCAGATTGACCGTGCAGGCGTATTTGTATGCGCTGCAATGGATCGAGCACGTCAACGCGAACGCTTCGCCCGACACTGGGTGCACGGGCGGCGCCGGCGTACTGCAGATCGCGCGCGATGACGCCGACGCAATTCGCCAGCAGCGCATCGTCGATGCGTACGATCTGCCCGCCGACATGGTGCAGTGCGTGAGCCACGCGGAGGCCGGCCGCCTGGCTGGGCACCCGGTAGCGGGCCCGGGTTGGTGGTTCCCGCGCGCGCGCTGGCTCGATCCCGCCAGTCTGTGTCGTGCCAATCTCGCGGTCAAACCCGATGCGATCAGCGTCCAATTCAACCGCGAGGTCGCGAAGCTGAGACGCACCGGCGACGAGTGGGAGATGCTGGATAGCGCGAACGCTGTTATCGGCCGCGCGCCGACGGTCGTATTGGCGAATGCTCGTGCGGCGGGCGCGCTCACAGGTTCAAATCGTTTGCAGCTGCAAGTCGCGCGCGGGCAAGTCAGTTATCTTGCCGAGCGGCTCGAACCGCTGCTGCCGATTGCGCTATGCCGCGATGGTTTCGTCACGCCCGCCATACGCGGCTATCACTGCGTCGGCGCGAGTTATCAGCCCGGTGACGACGACCTGCGCGAAACGCTGGTGGACCATGCCGGCAATCTTGCGCGCGTCGAACGGCTGATTCCCGGTTTTGCGGCGGACATCAATGCAGCCGATCTCCGCGGTCGCGTCGCGCTGCGCACGGTAAGCCGCGATCGCATGCCGTTGCTGGGGGCGCTGGAGCACGCGGACGGAGGTTCGGTGCTGGCATGTCTGGCACTCGCATCCCGCGGTTTGACCTGGGCGCCGCTGCTCGGCGAAGCGCTGGCCTGCATCGCCAACGATGAGCCGCTGCCGCTGGAGCGCGATCTTCTCCGCATGTTGCGCCCCGATCGTTGAGTGCGAGCGCCCCGACTTTCTATGGGACTTTTTCTGGGACTTTCTACGGGACTTTCCATGAAACTTTCTACGGCGACTTTCCCTGGCGCCGATTTTCCATGGCTACTTTCCAGGCGCCACTGCACAGCCGACGGGCGCGGCGCTTCAATTGCAAGGTAGAAGCTGGTAGCATCGCGCACCTTGGGCGGCGGATTCATTCACTTCAGGAGAAAGCAATGGGCAGGGGCGATATTCGGACCAGGAAGGGAAAGATCTTCGCCGGCAGCTACGGCAAGACGCGTCCGCAGGGCAAGAAGAAGCCGGCGCAAAAGCCCGGTGCGGCCAGCAAGCCCGGCACCGGGCGCTGAGCGGCGAGTCTGGATTGCATTCGACGGCCCGCTCGCGCGGGCCGTTGTGTTTTTGCGAGGGCGAAATTTCGCTGCCGCATGAGAGACTCAGGGCTGTCTTAAGCATCTAAGCGCCCTCGAAGAACTTCAGCGCCGCCTGATCGATTCAGGCCGCGCCTGTGGAGATGCAGCATGCTCGATATCCGCTTCGATACGTATTACCGCTACGCCGAGCTGACCCGCACGTTGCACGAGCTGGCGGCCGAGTATCCGCAGTGGGTGCGCGTGCGGAGCATCGGCCACAGTTTCGAAGGGCGCGACATCTGGCTGGTGACGATCACCAACTTCTCGACCGGCGCGCCGGAGACCAAACCCGCGGTGTGGATTGACGGCAACATCCACGCGACCGAAGTTGCCGGCTCGATGGCATGTCTGTACCTGCTGGATTATCTGGTGGACGGCTACGGCAACGACTCCGACGTCAAGCGCTGCCTCGATACGCGCGTGTTCTATGTCTGTCCACGCTTGAACCCGGACGGCGCCGAATGGGCGCTGGCCGATGTGCCGCGCTTGATCCGCTCCAGCGTGCGCCCGTATCCGTACGATGAAGAAGCGGTGCAGGGCCTGCAGCGCGAGGACATCGACGGCGACGGGCGCGTGCTGACCATGCGAATCAAAGACAACAACGGTCCCTGGAAAGTCGCAGTGGAGGATCCGCGTCTGATGGTCCGCCGGCAGCCGACCGAAGCTGGCGGTGTGTACTATCGTTTGCTGCCCGAAGGACGCATCGATCGCTACGACGGGCGCATAATCGCGCTGAAAACGCGCAAAGAAGGGCTGGACCTGAACCGCAATTTCCCGACCGGCTGGCGGCAGGAGCATGAGCAGCAAGGCGCTGGACCGTTCCCGACGTCGGAGCCCGAGGTGCATGCGGCGGTAAAATTCATCACATCGCATCCCAACATCACCGGCGCGGTTGCGTTCCACACCTATAGCGGCGTGTTGCTGCGCCCGTATTCGCACCTCGCCGACGATGCAATGCCGGCCGAAGACCTGTGGACCTTCCAGAAGATCGGCGCCAAGGGTACCGAGCTCACCGGCTATCCGAACATTTCGGTGTTCCACGACTTTCGCTATCACCCGAAGGAAGTCATCACCGGTTCGTTCGACGACTGGATGTACGACCAGGGCGGCATCTTCGCCTGGACGGTCGAGATCTGGAGCCCGCAGCGGCAGGCCGGTATCGTCGACTACAAGTTCATCGACTGGTATCGCGAGCATCCGATCGAAGACGATTTGAAATTGCTCAAATGGAACGACGAGGCGCTCGCGGGCAAGGGCTTCGTCAAGTGGTACGGTTTCGAGCATCCGCAGCTCGGCAAAGTCGAGCTCGGCGGGTGGGACGCGCTGTACACCTGGAGCAACCCGCCGCACGCGTTGCTGGAGCAAGAGATCCAGCGTTTTCCGGAATGGATCATCTGGCATCTGCTGATCTCGCCGCGGCTGGAAATTCTGGAAGCGAGCGCAACGCCGCTTGGCCCAGACACCTGGCGCATACGGCTGGTGGTGCACAACACCGGCTGGCTGCCGACCTATGTCACCAAACGCGCGCTCACCAATAAGCTCACACGCGGCGTGCAATGCGAGATTCAGCTGCCGGAGGGGGCGACCTTGGAGATCGGTACGCTGCGAGAAGACGTGGCGCAGCTCGAAGGGCGCGCCTCCACGCCGGTGGTGCCGAGCAGCTGGGCAGGTTGGAGCGGGGATGTCACAAGCGATCGCGCAAAAGTCGAGTGGGTGGTCAAGGCACCGCAGGGCGGCGAGATCGGGCTGCGTGCACGGCACGAGCGCGCGGGCGAAGTGCAGACCACACTCGTGATGCTAGCCCCGCTCGTGAGCTACTGATCGCGGCGTTCGCCTGCCCGGCAAGCGTCATCGCGCGACTGAGCCCCCGTCAGGGCGCTTGCTTGACTGCCTGAAATTTGCGCACCGCCTGACTGGTCTGCATGACCAGATTCAAGGTCTGCGCCTGCAGCTCGCCTTCGAACCGCGTCACCGCTTCCTGGTCTTCGAACTGCGGCGTATGCACCGTCGAGAACGAGACGTGGTCGCCTTGCACTGTGCCGTCGCGAATTGCGCCGATGCCGGTGGGATAGGTAACCGTGCCGAGCACGTGTCCGCCCGATGACTGCAAATCCAGCACGATGCGAAATGTGTGTTCGCGATCGGTGACCTCCGCGTTCCAGCGGCCGTCGATTGTCGCCACCGGATCGTTGTGGGGATTGCCGCGTTGCATCCATGCAAACCACAGCAGCGCGGCAACCACGAGTATCGCTGCGATCCCGGCAAGCCATTTCCAGCGCGGACTGACGCCGGTGTCGGGCGTGCGCTTGAGGATTTGCTCGAGGCGCGCAATCAGATCGCTGGTCTCAGCGTGAAAGCGGTCGTCGCTGATGGTAAGCGCCTGAAAGTTTGCGAGCGGCGCGATGACGTCGGGCAATGCTCCGCGCGGTGGCGGCGGAGCGCCTTCGACCAGCACCGGCACCACCGGGATGCCGCGCGCGATCGCCGTCGCCACTTCGAGACGGACGTAATCATCGGCTGCGAGCAATCGCCTCGCGCCATGTCCATCCTGCGCATTCAACCACTGCGGACCGATCACGGCGACCACAACCTCGCATTCCGACATGCTGGTGCTGAGCACGCGGGTGAAGTCTTCGCCCGCACGTATCGTATCGACATCCATGAAGACGAGCGCGTGGCCGAAATGCTCGATCAGCCGATCGTATAACCGGCCGGCGTGGCCCGCACTGTCGTTGCGTCTATAGCTGAGGAAAATTCCCGACACGAAATAGGGTTGCCCGCCATTGGCGACGCGCGCAGTTTGGCATGCGCTGGCGGCGTGCGCCAGCGTGCGGCGTGGATTCCGGCGGGCGCGGCGTCGCTGCAGCAAGCGGTACGATTTCTCCCGGCGAAGCGGCAGCGAGACGAAGCGTATCGTTGTCGTCGAAACCACGGCGCATGAGCGGCAAACTTTTCGGAAAGTTGGGGGTCTAGTTTCGAGAGGCAGTGGCCGTAAAGAGGCAATGAGCTTCGTTCGCTGAACCTGCCGTTCGGTCGGCGACGAGTGTCAGGGACAAATGTTGGAAGACACTCTGAAGGAGAAACGATGAAACGCGCAGAATCGAGATGGTGCATGCGCACGTTGCTGGCGATCGTGTTCGCGGGATCCGCCGGCCTGAGCGCAGCACATGAATTGACGCAGGACGAATGTGTCGAGGGCGGGGACTTTATCAAGAATGCTGCACTGTCCCGCGACTACGGTATTTCCCGTGACGCTTTTATCGATCGGATGGATGCCGACGTGCGGTTGATCCAGACGTTTCCGCCGGAGCTGCGCTGGTTCGTGCAGGACCCTGACGACGAAGCGTTCTTGACCGAGGCGGCGAAGCTGGTTTTCGATACGCCGGCGGAGCCGGACTCGCATCGATCGCAGTTTCTCGAAGCCTGTTTGGCCCGCGCCGCACATAGTGCCGATCTTGGCGCGCATGCGGCCGAAGCGTCCGACCAGTGAGCTCTGCGGCGCTGCGTTGTGCAGCCGCGATGTCAGCGTGCGGTGCGGGGTAGCGCACGCTGGCATCGACCGCTGCGTTTCCAAATAAAAAGCCACGGCAATTTGCCGTGGCTTTTTCCTATCTGAGGCCTGCGCTTTAGCGCTCGGCGCTGTTATTTTTCTTCTTGTGAATGCGCTTGCTCTGACGATCCTCTGAAGCTTGCACACTGCGCTGCTCGTTTGCGCTGATGTGGCCATTGGCCGCCGCTCGCGCTTCTTTGTTGTCGACGTGTGCCTGGCCGCGCTCGAGTTTCGCGGCTTCGCGATTGGTGAGCGCGCCCGACTGAATCCCTTGCTCGATACGTTCCTGCTGATGCACGTTACGCTCGACGTCGGCTTGCATGCGCTTCGACGAAACCGAATTGGGATTCGCAGTTTGCGCGTCGGTTTTCTCGCGATGGATATCTGCGCTGGTCTTGTTCTCCGCACGCTCGATCCGGCGCTTCTCTGCGTCCGACGTCTTGCCGTCTTTCAGCGCATTGCTTTCCAGTCTGTCGACCTGCGCCTGTTCGCGCTCGAGCTTGCCGGCTTCCTTGGTGGAAAGCTGTCCGGACTTGAGCCCCTGCTCGATACGCTTTTCTTGATTCACATCGCGCTGAACGGCGTCGGCAGCGTTCTGCGCCATCGCGGTCGTGCCCCAGAGCGAGAGCAGCGATGCGGCGAGCAGAGAAATCTTCACGGTTGCGAATGTCATGGTAGTGGCTGCCCTCGTTAGGTAGGCGTCGTCACCGAACAGTGACGTGCTGAGCAGATAACGGGCAGGCTGCTGATACGGTTTACCGGAGTGCGAAAAAAGCGATCGTAAGCTTGTGCAATGGCGATTTATTTCCTGCGTCGCGACGCGCCGACGTTATCGGCGTGCGGGCCATCCAGGGTGCGGATCAGATCAAGGTGTCGGTGAGCCTGCACATGTTCTGCAGCCAGCGTCGCACAGGGCTGCGCTGTCGCCATCGCTCCAATGTCACGACGCTGCTGTCGGCCATGTAGCGTTCTTGAATCGCGCGCAGTCGCAGCACGACGTCGCGGTCGTAGACCAGCAGACTGACTTCGCTGTTGAGTGCGAACGATCGCATATCGAGATTGCTCGAGCCGATCATGGCGACGTCGTTGTCGATCGTTGCGTGCTTGGCGTGCAGGAACGCATGCTTGTATAGAAAAATCTTGACGCCTGCGTCGAGCAGATCCTCGAAGTAAGATTGCTGCGCGAATTGCACCACCGGCTTGTTCGAGTACGAAGACAATACGAGGCGAACGTCGGCGCCGCGCGCGGCAACTGCACGCATCGCGGCGAGCAGTGTCGCGTCCGGCACGAAGTACGGGGTCGTCAGCACCACGCGCTGACGCGCGGTGTAGATCAAGCTGACCAGAACCTCTTGGGTATTGCCGTCCTGATGACCGGGTCCGCTGGGCAGCACTTGCGCGTCGGACGGCCCGGCGGGCAATGCTTTCGGAAACAGGCTGACGTCGGCGACCGGCTGCGGCGTTTCCTGATGACGGTCTGCGAGCAGCACGGCTTGCAATTGATGCACGACCGGGCCTGCAATGCGCGCGACCAGTTCTTCGTTTTGCAATCGATTGGCTGTCGCGTCGACGATGTTCTGCGAGCCGACGTAGCCGATGTAGCCATCGATGACGGCAATCTTGCGGTGGTTGCGAAGATCGAGCCGCGCGCGGCCTGGACGCAGAAATTGCAAAGGCAGCAGCGCGATGACCTCGACGCCGGCCGCGCGCAAGCGCGGCGCGAATCTGCGCAGGGCGCGCCGCGAGCCGACGCTGTCCAGCAGCACGCGACATGTCACCCCGCGGCGCGCTGCCTGTTCGATCAGCGCTGTGGCGCGCTCGCCGGTCTCGTCGTCCGCGAAAATGTAGTAGAGCAGATGTACGCTGCTGCGCGCCGCTTCGATGTCGGCGAACAGGCGCTCGAGCGATCCGGAATAATCGTCGAGCAGCTCGATTGCGTTGCCGCCGCACACCTCGAAGCTGCCGCGGTTGTAGGCGAGGTTCGCAGCCTGCACGATCTCGTACGATTCGCGGCGCGCGGCCGGCGCATCCTCTCCATAGCGCTTGGGCATCTCCTGCATGACTTCAGCGAGCCGCATCTGCTGCTCCAGCCGGCGCCGCGGCAAGTAAGCGCGTCCGATCAGCGCATACAGAACCACACCGAGCCACGGCAGGAAGAAGATCAACAGCAGCCATGCGCGCGCAGATGCCGGTGTGCGCCGCTGCGGCACGTAGATCAGCATAGCGATTCGAATCAGCCATTCGGATGCGAGGTACAACGTGCTCATCGACAACATGCAGTGCGAGCTCCTGGGACGCTGCGGCGACGTCGGCATCATAACGTGGGTTTGGCGAACGCCGTTCGTCGTTGCGTCGAGATCGATAGATCGCCTCGAGCCGGCGCCGACGCGCGCAGCGCTGTAGCGCACGTCCGCCGATCGGACCGCGCTTTTGCTGCATGTTAGGATGCAACGGACAATCTATCAGCCCCTGCAGACAGCCATGAACGATCAAGCGCGTTCTACACCCACGCACGACACTTACAGCGTACAGAAATGGGTCGGCGATCGGTCGACCGAGACAACCGACCGGGCCGCCGAAGAAGTGCCGCTGTCGCTCGTCTATAACGGCATGCCGCACGTCGTTATGATGGCGACGCCGGCAGACCTGGAGGACTTCGCATTGGGATTCAGTCTCAGCGAAGGCGTGCTGAGCAATCGTGAGGAACTCTTGAGCATCGTGATCGCACCAGTGGCAGACGGCGTCTCGCTGCGCATGGAAATCGATTTTCTGCGCTATCTGCCGCTGGAGGAGCAGCACCGCAACCTGGCCGGGAGAACCGGCTGCGGGCTGTGCGGCGCCGAGACGATCGAGCAGGCTGTGAGGCATCCGGCGCCGGTAGGCGAAGGCGTGCGGATCGGCGCGAACGTGCTCGAGCGCGCGCTATCGCAACTGAGCTCGAAGCAGACCTTGAATGCGCTGACCGGGGCGGTGCATGCGGCGGCCTGGGTGACTACGCAGGGCGACCTGGTAGCGGTGCGCGAGGATGTCGGCCGCCACAACGCACTGGACAAAATGATCGGTGCAGTGGTGCGCGAGGACGGCCGTTTGATCGATGGCTTCGCAATCATCACCAGCCGCGCCAGCTTCGAGATGGTCCAGAAAGCGGCCACACTCGGCATCTCCGTTTTGGCTGCCATCTCTGCGCCGACCGGGCTCGCGATTCGTCTGGCGCAGGAGACCGGCATGACGCTGGTCGGTTTCGCTCGTGCCGGGCAATTCAACGTCTACACCAACTCGCATCGTATCGAGCCCAGGTAAGGCGAGTACGTCGGCGTACGATTGGTCGAACAGCGGCGCCGATGCGATATCGTTCGCGCAAATGCGTCTTCGCCGTGAATCTGTAAAATGCTACGGCGTCGCAGCATGCCGGCGTGACAGCGGCGCCAGCAGATCGGTCGCGAGGGAGACCGGCCGGGACGTATCTTCAAAGCGATTTAGGCTCCGCTTATCTGCCGGTAAAGCTGTCCTAAGACCGCCGCCAAACCAAGCGCCTTCGCGGTAGAGGCTGCCTAAACTTCCGATCGTTTCGGCCGTTAACTCTGTCTATCACCGCAATGCACGCCATTCCGTTCTCGCCTTTTCAATCTTCCCGGGCGACAGGCTGCGACGCTGGGCGAATCGTTGCAGCGCCAACATGATGAAACCAGCAAACAACGATCTGCGGACGAATCTGGGGTTGGCCTTCGCCCTGCTTGTGCTCATCGGCATTGCAGCCGCCTCGGTTGACACAGTCAATCGGTTCGCGGACGGCGCGCACTGGGTCGACCACACACAGCAAGTCATCGGCGAGCTGGAAATGTTGACTACGCAGATCTCGCTCGCAGAATCCGGTCAACGCGGTTTTCTCATCACGAATGACGAGCGCGACCTGAGGTCGTACCAATCGAGCAGTAGCGCGATTCCCATGGTGCTGGACTCGCTGCAGAAGCTCACCGCCGATAGTCCGTTGCAGCAACGACGGATCGCCAATCTAAGGATCGTCATGGATCGCCGGCTTGCGATGCTGCGAATCGGCATCGAAGCACGGCAGCGCGGCGAGATCGACCGGATTGCGGAGCGGGAGCGGTTGGGTCGCGGCCGTGAGCTCATGGAAGAGCTGGTCGCGCTTGTGGGTGAGATGCGAGCCGGCGAAGACGCCTTGCTCAAGCAGCGTTCTGCGGTCTTGGAAGCCGGCCGTATTCGAACCGATGCGTTTATCGTGCTCGGCAATCTGAGCGCACTCGGTCTTCTGCTGTTCAGCTTCGGTGTGATGAAACGCCAGATCGCGCAGCGCAGAGAAGCCGAAACGCAGCTGCGGCGATACGCGGCTGCTGTCGAGGATCTCTACAACAATGCGCCGTGCGGCTATCACTCGCTGGACGCGCAGGGCATATTCGTTCAAGTTAACGACACTGAGCTGAAGTGGCTGGGCTATGAACGCGAGGACCTGATCGGCAAGGTCGCATTTCCGGATCTGCTGCTGCCCGATAATCGGGTGAGCTTTCAGGAGAACTTCTCGCAGGTAAAGCTAGGCACGCCGGTAAACGACATCGAGTACGAGTTGATCCGCAAGGACGGATCGGTGCTGCCGGTGTCGTTGAATGCAACGGCTGTGCGCGATGAAGCGGGCAATTACGTGCAGAGCCGCGCCAGCATGTTCGATGTCACATTGCGGCGGGAAGCCGAACAGCGCATGCATCGCGCCAACGCGTTTCTCGATTCCGTGTTCGAGCACATTCCGCACATGATCTTCGTCAAGGACGCCTCCGAGCTTCGCTTCGTGCGATTCAACAAGGCCGGCGAAGACCTGCTCGGTTTGCCGAAGGGGGCGATCATCGGTCGAAGCGATTACGACTTCTTCACGCGCGAGCAGGCCGATGCATTTGTCGCAAAGGATCGCGAGGTGCTGGCGGGCGGCAAGCTGGTCGATATCGTCGAAGAGCCGATTCACAGCAAAGTGATGGGAGAGCGCTGGCTGCACACGAAAAAAATTCCGATCACGGATGAAGCCGGTAAACCGCGTTATCTGCTTGGCATTTCCGAGGACGTCACCGACGGGAAAGCGACGGAGCGGCGAATCATCGAGCTCAATCAGTCGCTGGAATCGCAGACGGCCGAGCTGCAGGCGAGCAACCGCGAGCTGGAAAGCTTCAGCTACTCGGTGTCGCACGATTTGCGCTCGCCGCTGCGGGCAATCGACGGGTTTTCCCGGATCCTCCAGGAGGATCACGGGCACGCGCTCGACAGCGAAGGCCAGCGACTGCTCGGTGTTATTCGCAGTAACACCAAACGCATGGGTCAGCTGATCGACGATCTACTGGCGTTTTCACGGCTCGGGCGCCAGCATTTGAACGTCACCACCGTCGACATGACCGCGCTCGCGCAAGAGGCACTGGCCGAGGTCAATTTGGAATACGAAGAGCTGACGCCGCAAGTGGTGATGGCGCCGCTGCCGAAAGCGCAAGGCGACCCGGTGCTGCTGCGACAGGTATGGATCAACTTAATTTCCAACGCGCTGAAGTACAGCCGTACGCGCAAGCCGCCGCTGCTCGAGATTTCGGCGGAATCGAATGCGACCCACGTGGTGTATCGGGTGAAGGACAACGGCGTTGGTTTCGATATGAAGTACTACAACAAATTGTTCGGCGTGTTTCAGCGGCTGCACGGCGCCGACGAGTTTCCGGGGACCGGAGTCGGACTAGCCATCGTTCAGCGCGTAATCGCGCGGCACGGGGGCCGCGTGTGGGGCGAGGCCGCCGTCGATCGAGGAGCGACGTTCTGCTTCAGTTTATCCAAGGAGGGTCGAAATGAATGATCTAGAGCCGGTAGAGATTTTGCTGGTCGAAGACAGCCAGACCGACGGTGAAATGACGCAGCGTGCACTGAAGAAAGCTGGTCTCACCAACGCGGTGTTCTGGGTCCGCGACGGCGCCGAGGCGCTGGATTATCTTTTTTGTGAAGGCGCCTATGCCGATCGTAAGCAGCGCCCGCCCAAGCTGGTCCTCCTGGACCTGAAGATGCCGAAAGTGGACGGCATCGAAGTTTTGCGCCGCGTAAAGGGCGATGCGCGAACCAGTACCATACCGGTGGTCATGCTGACATCCTCGGCCGAGGAAAATGACATCGTCAAAAGCTACCAGCTCGGTGTGAACAGCTATCTGGTCAAGCCGGTGGAATTCGACCGCTTCGTCGCGGAAGTCTCGAAAGCCGGCTGTTACTGGGCGGTAATGAACAAGGTCGCGGGCCCTCTGTAACCAGCGCCATCGTCGTCAGTGCAAACCGAGCTCAAAATACTGTTGTTAGAAGACGTCGTCGCCGACTCCGAGCTGGAGCTGTGGGAGCTCAAGCGTGCCGGCATCGAGTGCAAGCCGATGCGCGTCGACAACCGCGACGACTTCATCGAGCAATTGCACGCGTTCGAACCGGATGTGATCTTGTCCGATTTCTCGCTGCCGCAGTTCGACGGCCTGTCAGCGCTCACCATAGCGCGGCAGGAGCGGCCGCAGACGCCGTTTATCTTCGTGTCGGGAACCATCGGCGAAGATACTGCGATCGAAGCGGTCAGGCGCGGCGCGACCGACTATATTTTGAAGACCAATATGGCGCGGCTGGGGACCGCCGTGAAGCGCGCCGTGAAAGAAGCCGCGGAGCGGGTCGCACGCACCGACGCAGAAGACGCACTGGTCAAAAGCAACGAGCGATTTCAGCTCGTCTCGCTCGCGACCAACGATGCCGTGCGCGATTGGGACCTGGTCGCCGGCACGCTGTGGTGGAGCGATGCGTTCCAGAAGCTGTTCGGCTATCCACAAGAGCACGCGAAGCTCGGCGTTGATTCCTGGTTCTCGCACATCCATCCGGACGATCAGGATCGCGTGGTGTCGGCGATTCAGACGATTCTCGACTCGGACCAGCAGTCGTGGAGCGCTGAATACCGTTTTATATGTGAAGACGGCTCCGATTCGTATGTGCTCGATCGCGGTTATGAGATTCGCGATGCAGGCGGCAAAGCCATCCGGATGATCGGCGCGATGATGGACATCACCGGGCGCAAGCTGGCTGAAGAGGCGCTGCGTCTCACCGAGCGCGCGATCGAGGCGAGCGTCAATCCCATCATCATCACTACCGATCCCAACGCGGGTGCTCGCATCGTCTACGTCAATCCGGCGTTCGAGCGCGTCACCGGTTACACGCGCGAGGAAGTGACCGACCGCAATTGCAATTTTCTGCAGCGTGACGATCGCAACCAAGCCGACCTCGAGAAGCTGCGCGAAGCGCTGCACGAAGGCCGTGACTGCCACGCGGTGCTGCGCAATTATCGCAAGGACGGCAGCCTGTTCTGGAACGATCTCTACATCACGCCGGTGCGCGATGCGCAGCAGAAGGTCACCCATTTCGTCGGCGTGCAGTACGACATCACCGACATGCGCCGCTATCGCGAAGAGCTCGAGCATCAGGCGAATCACGATGCGCTCACCGGGCTTGCCAATCGTAATTTGCTGGCCGACCGATTGAAGCAGGCACTCCTGTATGGCCAGCGGCACGCGCGTCTGGTGATGGTGGCGTTCGTCGATCTGGACCACTTCAAGTTCATCAACGACAGTCTCGGACACGGCACCGGCGATCGCTTGTTGATCGTGATCGCCGAACGCTTGCAGGCGTGCGTACGAAAGGGCGACACGGTTGCACGGCCCGGCGGAGATGAGTTCGTGCTGATCTTGTCCGATCAGACGCTGGACGAAGGTCATCACCGGACCATGGAACGCATCATGGCGGCGGTGTCGGATCCGTGCATGATCGATGGCCACGAGCTGCGCGTCACGTGCAGTATCGGCTTGAGCGTCTATCCGGACGATGCAACCGACGCCGAGACGCTGTTGCGTATGGCAGACGCGGCGATGTATCGCGCCAAAGACACCGGCCGCAACAGCTTCCAATTCCACACCAAGGAGCTGACCGCGCGTATCGGCGATCGTCTCACCTTGGAAGCGGGATTGCGACGCGCGCTGGATCGCGGTGAGCTGTTCCTCAATTATCAGCCGCAATACGATCTGGCCACCGGCCAGGCCAACGGCATGGAAGCACTGGTGCGCTGGGCGCACCCGGAACGCGGTTTGATTCCACCCGGCGCATTCATCCCGCTGGCGGAAGAAAACGGCCTGATCGTGCAGATCGGCGAGTGGGTGGCGATGACGGCCTGCGCGCACAACAAAGCAATGCAGGACGCCGGCCTGGCGCCGATCAAAGTTGCGATCAATCTGTCCGCGCGCCAATTCCGCCATAAAGGCCTGGTGAAATCGATCGACCGAATCATCGGCGAATCCGGGCTCGACGCGCGCTACGTAGAGCTCGAGCTTACCGAAAGCATGGTGATGCACAGTCCCGATGATGCTGCCCGCACTTTGGCCGAATTCAAGGAAATGGGCGTGCAGCTATCGCTCGACGATTTCGGCACCGGTTACTCCAGTCTGGCTTATCTGAAAAAGTTTCCGGTACATCGCTTGAAGGTCGACCAGTCGTTCGTGCGCGATATCGGCGCGGATCTCGACGACACGGCAATCGTGCAATCGATCATCGCGCTCGGGCATGCGCTGAATCTGAAGGTATGCGCGGAAGGCGTCGAGACACCGGCACAGCTCGACTTTCTCAAGACGTACCGCTGCGACGAAGCGCAAGGCTATCTGTTCAGTCGGCCGGTGACCGGAGATGCAGTGCGTGAATTGCTGATGCAGAGCCAGAGCTTGGCGAAAGCTCCGCTGTCGTAGCGCAATTTCAGTTCAAGGTCGGCGAGCCCTGTTCGGGGTCCGTCGAGTGCGATGCCGGCAGATTCAGCGCGTAGCCCCACTCCGCTTTCTCCACCCCACGCTGCAGCAGCTTCATGAGCCCGTGCAGCAGGGTTGCGTCCAACGTCAGGAAAATGCCTTGGCCTTGCGCCGGCAGCAGGCCTAGGACCATGCGGCTGTCGCCGGTATTGCGGCGCTGTAGGCGGGACACCAGCAGCGGTGCGTCGCCCAGCGGACGCTCACGTGGCGCTTCTTCGTAGGCTCTCGAGAAGCTCGCCTGACTCAACGCTTTTTCGTGCTCGAACTCGACCAGCGCAGCGCGCGCGAGCGGATCTGCGGCCCGCGCTAGAAGCTCCGGTTTCGACTCCACGAAGCCGACCAGCAAGGTCCAAAGCCGAAGCACGCAGCGGCGCGTCAGCCAGAGCAGTGCCTCTTCGCTGCTTGCGGTAGAAACACGCATGAGCAGCCGATCCTGCTCGGCGTCGTACTCGACCTTGAGTTGATGAAGTCGCATAGATTCCATGCATGATACCGGCCGGCGCGCGATCGGTCATCGCCTGGTGCAGACGAAATAGTAGTCTCGGCGCGGGCGAGAGAGTCGCCTTAGCGCAGGCGGAAAAGTGGCGCCGCCGCATGAGCAAACGCGGCATTTCCAAAGACCAAGAAAGATCCCATCTCGATTGCCGCTCGTGCCTAGGGAAGCTCTGAACAAGTCTTGCGTGCGCGACCGAGGTGATTTGGGCCGAGGGCAAGAGGGCGAGGACGCCGTGTAGCCCGCCTACACCAGGAGGAGCCCACGCAGCCCTCGGCCCAAATCACCCCGGTCCCTCTATA
>JBBRGM010000028.1:0-19137 GCA_038240725.1 Burkholderiales bacterium
TTGGTCGACCAGGGCGTGGAGAAAGCACGCTGGAAATCTGCGTGTAAGACGTTCACCGACGGCGCAATCAGAGAAAGACCGATGCAGCGGCGCGGCTCGATTCAGTACAGTACATGTGCCTGCAGAATTCCCGTCGCGAGAACAGCGACGTGCACTTCTACCTCCCCGGGTCGGCGCTCTCGAGCGATGGGAATTCTGCAGCATCTCGATTGTTCCCCACAGTCGCAGCGAACTGAGCTATGCCTCGCAGCCTTCCCGATTCAAACAATTGTCATCAGCGCCTTTGCAGCCGATAATCCATCTCATCGATCCTTCACCGCTTGAAATCGCTGAAAGTATGTGGACGCAGATCAAAAACGATTGGGAGCATATCAAGCACGCTCTGCAGGCACGGTGGGAGCGCCTTTCGGCTGCAGACATTGACGCGATCAATGGCGATCGCACCGCCCTTTGTAATCGACTTCAGGCGCACTATGAATTGACCTCGGACGACGCGAACGGCGAGGTTATGCAATGGGAAAATCAGTACCGGGCGGACGCAGCAGAACGAGCGAATCCCGCGGGCGATAATGCGGAGGAGCTCACGCACATCGCCGATAGCAAAGAGCTTCTGCAGTACAGCGCCGGTTATGCGGACGATGAGACAGCGCCGGAATTAGGGAGCGACCCGCCGGGGAAAGGATCCCGCGCCACATAGCCTGAGTGCGCCGAGCATCAGATTCCGGCAACTCTGCAGGCGCAACGAGACCGCAGCACCGCCGCGTCTTGCCAACTGCTATACGCTGCCCGCATCAGGCGTCGGTACCTCAGGTACATTGCCACCCTCGCCTTCCCAGCGTTTCACCTCGTCTCGGGCGTGATGTATCTCGTTGTGCTTATCGGATTTCGAACGCAATACGAGCCACGCGCCCAGCGCAAATCCCACTCCGAGTAATACCTTCATCGTTTTCTCCTGTGCGTGTTTGGAACGAGAACGTCATTCTCAATTCAGAAGTGTAGGACATCGCCAACGCCGCAGCCATCGGACGAGCGCTTAATCTGGCGTAGGCGCAAGCTTACGCAGCCGCGAGTGATGCACTGCCTTCATGCAAATGGGGTAGAAGTTACATGCGGCTTGGAAAAAACACCGCATGGGATTGCACCTGGTTCAGCGGACCTTATGAATATTCTGCGTTTTTATTATCGCGGATGTTGGCACGCCGTCTGCTGCTGCTATTGGCGAGAACGAAAGTGCACGAGCTATTGCACACCCCGAATCGCCGAGAGCAGGATGTTTATACCTGCGAGGAGGCCACATGCAAGGATTTTCGGTACTGCACTACGCCGCGGTTTTTTTCGTCGTCGCCTTGATCGCCGCGGTATTCGGCTTCGGCGGCATTGCATCGGGCGCAGCGGAGATCGGCAAGATTTTATTTTTTCTTTTTCTCATCGTCGCTGCGGTAATGCTTCTATTTGGCTTGATTAGCGGCCGCGACGACGTATAACCGAACTACTTACGCAGGGGAGATCGACATGAGCTTATTCTCACGCGCTGAAAACCTGGCCGACAAAGCCAACTTGCAGGGCGAATTTCAGAGCTTCGTTTCCGACATCGACCGCGTTGTGAAAGGCTTGCAGCAACTCGCCAGCGGCGGCGTATCAAATGCGCGCTCAGAGCTGGACGATCGCATATCGCGCGCCAAATCCCTTCTTGCTGATAGCGGGCGCAGCGCTGCTGAGTCAGCGACGCGCGCACGTGATTCGATGGAAGGCTACGTTACGGAAAAGCCCTGGGTCGCTCTCGGCGCCGCCATCGCCATCGGCGCGGTTGTCGCCGTGCTGCTCACGCGTCGCAGCGGCAAGTAAACGCTCTACCGTTGCAGGCCATGGATTTGTCCGGCGCCTCGGGTAGCTGCGATCCCGTCGGTGCAGCGAGATGTTCGAATCAACGAACTAACTAACCTCCCCCTTGGCGGCTGTCGTCTCCTCCTGGACCAGTCGCCATTTTTTTCGTGCAAATTTGGCGGCGGCGCGTTGACGACGCGCGCACACACTAGTCGCAATGACATTTTTTGAGTTTCCCCGCCGCAGCCCGCAGGCCGCGCGAGGATGGTGCTACAGGGAGTCGACCGCTCCGCTGTCGGCAACCAAGTCCGAGCCGTACGGATCGGGAGGCGGCGGTGAATTCTTGTTTGCTGTACGTGACGCACCGATGGTTGTCGCCAGCCAGATAGCGGGTCCGCTTCGCGAGAACTTCAATACGACGCGAAGCGCATCGCTTACCACTGCGAACAATCTACCCGCCGGTGACGGCTGGTGCGGCCTGTTGGACTGGGTCAGCGATCCGACAACGTAGCCGACACCGGTAGCCGCGAGCAACATGCCAGGCGATGCGATTTTTTCGCGCACGGCAGTGCGCAGCAACGTTTTGTGGGCCTTTAGACGCAGACGGTGGTAGGCGATTCGTACCTCTGCGCCGGCGATTTCCAGGTCGAGGCTCGCGTGCGGATGCGTACTCATCGCGCGCCTCCCGTCGGTTGCGCATGCACGCGCGGGTCGATGCGATCCGGCGTGCTCGGTGACTGCTTCTTCAAAGCGCGCAACGTTGCAGCGAACATCATTTCTCCCGCCAGTCGGCGTATCCAGAAGACGACGATCCCGGCTATGACGAGATTCAGGACCGCCATAGCAACGAAAGCCTGCGGCCAGGTCGCGCCGTGATCGACCCACAAGCTGGCGATCGCGGCAACCAGCGCAAGCCAGGCGGTCACCACGAGCACCGCGGTAAAAATACCTGCGACCACCATGCGAATTAAATTGCGGCCTGCGCGCTGGGCTTCGAGTGCGGCAAGCAACAAATGTTCGTACGCGAGCGAACCGGCCTCCTGCACCAGCGAGCGAAGCGTTGCCCCCAGAGCGACTTCGGGTGCGGCGCCGTGGCTGGTCGCCTCGGCCCGCGCGTTTGCTGCTGCACCGCCGAGGTCGTGCTCCGGGGTCATTGCCATAGTTACCGATTCCCTTCCGGTGTTGCGTTAACGCGCGATGCGGCTGAGCAAGAAACCGGCAGCCAGTGCGATCGCCAATGCGGTAATCGGCTTTTCACGCACATAGTCACGCGCACTGTCCAGCGCCTGATCTTTCATTGCCAGCATGTCTTCGCTCTTGACGCCGAGTGATGACGCCGCCGTATTCGCCGCAGCAGCGATCCGATCCACTGCCTGATGCGCGCCGCTGGCGATTTTATCTACCGTCGCGGCAGCATTTTGCGAGACCGCTGCAGCTGCGCCGTTTCCGCTCGGACGATCCAAGCTGCTGGTCGCCGGATCCTGCCATGTGGAACCTGTGCCGGTGGTAGCCATTTCTTCCTCCTAGATGAGCTGTGAAGCAAAGCGTGACGCCGGGGTGTCGGCGGACTACGCGATGCAATCGGTATGCCCAAGATACTCGCACGTTATTCCTCTGCAATTCATCGTGCGAGCGAAAAATCGTCGTCGCAAGGCGATGTAGTTTCGACAGAAGCCGTGTAATTTCTTCCGCGGAATTTATCGCTGCAGGCCGAGCGCGCCGACCGTTCGCGGCTCGGCTAACAGTCGTATGCGATTCAGCGCCATCGCGTAGGACAAAGGCGGATAGCGCAACATTCGCGACGCTGATAACTTGCACGGATTGTTTGTTCTAGGTGGGGCCATGTCATCTGAGCGCGCGTTGCGGGTTTTTCTGGTGGAGGATTCGGCGGTGCTGCGAGCACGTCTGACCGAGTCGCTCGCCAACCTCGCTACCGTCGAGGTCGTAGGCACCAGCGACAGCGAAGTCAGTGCAATCGCCGAGCTGCCGGAGACGCAATGCGATGCTGTCGTGCTGGATCTGCAATTGCGGCAAGGCAACGGGTTCAATGTGCTGAAAGCGATTCGACAGGCCGATGCTCCGGACCGCCGCACCACCGTCATCGTTCTCACCAATTACGCGTTCGCGCTATACCGGCATCGCTGTTTGGAAGCCGGGGCGGACTACTTCTTCGACAAGGCGCAGGACTACGAGCGTCTGCCGGAAATCCTGAATCGCGTCGCCGAAGAGCGCGTGTCTCACAGCCACGACTGATTGCACCGGCCCGGTTAGCCGGAGCAATGGGCCATAGCGATTCAACTCGCTATTCGATTGGCAGCGGCATTAGTTAACGCCGGGATGTCGACGAGTCGGATCCTCGCGCGGGCTCAAGCGTTGCAGCGTCCGAACCCGCGTTTGCGCCGTTGCCGACCGGCACCGACACCTTCAACGTAGTCCCCGCCGCGGGCTGACTCTCGATCTCGAAGTGACCTGCCATTGCAATCACGCGTTGACGCATGCTGGCAATGCCGTGCGCACTTGGATTCAGTTGCCGGTCCGCAGCGATGCCGATGCCGTCGTCGCGAACGGAGAGTGTCAGCGCCTGTTCGCTTTGTGCGAGGGCGATCCACACGGTAGTTGCCTTCGCATGCCGCAGAATATTGGTCAGCGATTCCTGCACGATGCGGAACAAGGCGATCGCTACCGGCTCGGGAATCGCATTTTGGTGTTCCTCCGCAGTCTCGACGTTGCAGGTGAGGCCGCTGCGCTCTGCCATCTGTTCGGCGTACCAGGCAATCGCGGCACCCAAGCCGAGATGATCGAGAACTGCGGGCCGCAAATCGTCGACCAGCCGCCGTTTCACTTCCACACCTTCGTCCATCGCAGCCAGCGCGCGCGCCAATTTCGCGGCGGCTTCGGGATGCGCATCCTTGATGCGATTCGACGCCCACGACACATCCATCTTGGCGGCGACCAGCAAGCCGCCCATCTCATCGTGAAGCTCGCGCGCGAGCCGCGCCCGCTCTGCTTCCTGCACGCGCTGCAGACTGGTGGAAAGTGTGGACAACTCGGCAGTCCGGCTGCGCACCTCATGTTCCAGCGTCTGCTGATGGTCCAGAAGGCGCCGGCGTGCATCCTCGCGCTCGCGGCCGTCGCGCCGCGCCAATCCATACAGCAAAATCAGTAGAACGATATTGAACACAGTGATCGCGGCCATCGCGAATCGGGACGTTGCGACGTCGCGATCCCACGCGTAAATCCGCTCGATCAAATCCGCCTGCTCTTCGTCCTGGATAGCGGCGATCTCGACGCGAATGCGGCCGGTGGTTAGACGTCCGACGTGCGTCCGGCTGAGCTCACGCGCGGCCGGACCACCGCGCTCCTTGTACAGCGCGAACGCTGCGTCGAGTTGCGCCAGACGCGTCGCGATCAAGCTTGCCAGACGCTCCACGTGGGCCAGCTCCTGCGCGTCGTCCGAGCACAGCTCATGCAGTCTGCCGAGCTTCGGTGCGAGCTTCGCTGACGCGGTGAGATACGGCTCGGCGTATTCCGATTCGCCGGTGAGAAGCAGGCCGCGCTGCGCGGCCTCCGCGCCGATCAAGAGCCCTTCGATTTCGCTGGCGAGCGCCTGCGTTTCCTGCGTTTCGCGAATCGACGCGTTGGCCTGAGTCAGCCGCAGATGGCCGACTTCCGACAGCACGAGGACGCCGACGGAGATAGCGATGCCGGCGATGAGCGGGATGAGGAGAAGCTTGGTGCCGGCGGAAAGACGCATGAAAGAGATCGGCAGAGCAGGCAGTCCAACTGGGATGAGAGCGCCGCGCACTTGTGTCACCATCGCGCGACGTACACTGTAGGTCGAGGAATATACGATAGGCAACCTAGCCGCACAAGGAGATGTCCTGCATTGCGCCGCGTGCGTGCCGTTAGTGAAAACTCGCACAGCGCGCAAAAGAGATTTTCTCAAGGCGCGGAAATGCAAGGACGGCTTGGGGAGACGATGCAGCTTCCAAACAGACGCGGAAATTCAACGTTCGCGCGCAAGCATCGACGGCTGCTCGATCGTGCGCCAGGCCGATCGGTGCGCGCAAATGTTCATCGCTCGAGCCTGAGCATGGCGGTTTCTTCGCGATCGTCGTATTCAGCCGGCGCCGTCGCTGTTCTGATCCCTGGCCCGTCGCGATGCTGAGCCGTGGCCCGTTTGCGATGCTGATGCCCGCACCGTTGCGATGCTGATTCCTGCGCCGTGGCTGCTCCGGCTGCTGGTCGTATGGCTGGCGCTGGCCATTGTTGTGTCTATCTGGCCGACCCTGACTGCCGAGTGGCTCGCCGGCAGTATCGCGGCGCTTGCTGTCGTCATCTCAGACGCATGGCTGACACGGCGGACCGTGCACCTCGAAGCGCATCGCACGCTGCCATACTCGGCGCCCCTGGGCGGCTGGATCGACGTCCGCATTCGTCTGAGCAACGCCGGTCGAATTCCGGTTAGCTGCACTGCCTACGATCATCATCCTGCGCCGTGCGCCGTCGAAGGTCTTCCACGTCGACTCACGATTGCCGCCGGAGGCTGGTCCGAATTCGCTTACCGGCTGCGGCCGACGAGCCGCGGCGACCTGGCTTTCGAGACCCTCGAGTTGCGCACGCAATCGCCGTTTGCGCTCTGGCATCGGCGCATGCGCGTCGGTGCCAGGGCGACGCTGCGCGTGTATCCGAACTTCGCGGCACTGACGCGGTATGCGCTGTTCGCGACCGACAACCGGCTCTCGCAGATGGGCGTGCTGCAACGACGGCGGCGCGGCGAGGGGATCGACTTCGATCAGTTGCGTGAATACCGCGAGGGGGACAGCCAGCGCAAGATCGACTGGAAGGCCAGCCAGCGCATGCAAAAGCTGATCTCGCGCGACTATCGCGACGAGCGCGATCAACAGGTGGTGTTCATGGTCGACTGCGGCCGCCGCATGCGCGCACAGGACGATGACTACTCGCATTTCGACCACGCGCTGGATGCGACGCTGCTGCTCGCGCACGTCAGCGTGCGGCAAGGCGATGCGGTCGGTTTGCTGACGATGAGCGGGCCGCACGTGTGGCTCGCGCCGCGCAAGTCGCAGGCGATGGTGAACCTGATCCTGAATCACACCTACGCACTGCAGCCGAGCCTGTTGACGAGCGATTATTACCAGACGGCAGTCGAGTTGTCGCGCCGGTTGAAGAAGCGCGCGCTGATCGTGCTCGTCTCGAATCTGCGCGACGAAGACGACGACACGCTGTTGCCGGCATTGCGCCTTTTGCAGAAACGTCATCTCGTGCTGTTCGCCAGCCTCCGTGAGCGCGCCGTGGACGACACCATCGACGCGCCGGTGGACGACTACGACCGTGCGCTCACACACGCGGCCGCCGTCGAATATCGCGTCCGCCGCGACGCCGCGTTCCGTCGCCTGAAGCAGGGCGATGTCGTCTGCCTGGATGTCCCGCCGCAACGCCTCGCGATGGCGCTGGTGAATCAATACCTGGACATCAAGCGCAGCGGCCAGCTTTGATCCGCCGCTAGTTGTGCAGGATGAGGACGGTGCCGGCGATCAGCAGTACGGTTCCGATCAACCGCCAGACATTCGCCGCGTGCTGCGCGAAGCCGAGCAAGCCGAAGTGATCGAGAATGATCGCAGCGACCATCTGGCCGGCGACCACGAGAGACAACATCGTTGTCGCGCCCAGCCGCGGACCGACGATGATCGTCGCGAGAATGTAGCTGGCGCCCATCAAACCACCGGTCCATTGCCACACCGGGATCTGGCTCAACGTCGACACAGCCGGGAATCGAGCGCGCGAGATCAGCGCATAAGCGGTCAAAGCCACAACGCCCACGGCAAATGAAATCAGCGCGGACATCACCGAGCTGCCGACGGCATTGCGCAGTTGCGTGTTCGCGCCGACTTGGATGGCGAGCAAGGCGCCGCACACCACCGAAAGAAAGATGAGCAGAGCAGGCGCCACGTTCTAAGCGGGCGCGATGCGGTGGCTTGCGGAGCGGACCGCGGCGGTGCCTGTCGTATGAACTTGTCGCACAGCGCCCGGTGCAGCGGCGCGCGCACGCATCATTGCGCGGTCCACCCGTTGTCCACGCTCATGCTGGCGCCGGTGATCGACGCCGCAGCATCGCCGCACAGAAACGCCGTGAGCGCGGCGACTTCTTCGATTTTTGCAAATTGCTTGGCCGGCTGCCGCTGCAGGATAATGGTGCGGATTGCCTCGTCGCGCGAGACGCCATGCGCTTTCGCCTGGTCGTCGATCTGCTTTTCCACCAGGGGGGTCAAGACAAATCCGGGGCACACCGCGTTGCATGTCACACCGGTACCCGCGGCTTCCAGC
Source organism: Burkholderiales bacterium (assembly GCA_038240725.1). Classification (GTDB taxonomy): domain Bacteria; phylum Pseudomonadota; class Gammaproteobacteria; order Burkholderiales; family SHXO01; genus SHXO01. The sequence continues at coordinate 8,170 of JBBRGM010000028.1, forward strand.
GCGACCGTCTTCGTCAGGCCAATCACGCCATGCTTCGCCGCGACGTAAGCCGACTTGAACGGCGAGGCGACCAAGCCATGCGCGGACGCGATATTTACGATGCGGCCCCAGCCGCGCTCGCGCATGGCCGGCAGCGCAGCCTTGATGGTATGGAATGCCGAGCTCAAATTGATCGCCAGGATCGCGTCCCAGCGCTCGGCGGGAAATTCATCGATCGGCGCGACATGCTGGATGCCGGCGTTGTTGATCAAAATATCCAGACTGCCGAAGCGCTCGACCGCCTGCTCCATCATCGCGGCGATCTCTTCGGGCCGGGACATGTCCGCCGGCGAGTAGTCCGTACGGATTTTGTGCTCGGACTCGAACCGCTTACGCAGCGCGGCGACCGTGCCGTCCGGCGCGAAGCCGTTGAGCATTAGATTCACGCCCGCGGCGGCTAGTGCTTCCGCGATGCCGAGGCCGATGCCGCTCGTAGATCCGGTGATCAGTGCTGTTTTTCCGCGCAACATTGAGGGGGTCAGTGAGAGTGGACGATTACGGCCGAGTCTAGCAGAACGTTTCCAGAGTCGACCGGTGGCCCCGGGGTTGCGCACGCTACCGCCGGTCGCCGCCGTCTTGCCCACTTTGGGGCCATGAATGCGGACACAAGAAAACATCTTGACTGATCGTTCCAGACATGGTCCAATGGCACCCATGGTTAAGAGCAAGCAGTTCGACAAGCATGTGGCGCTCGACGAAGCGATGCACGTCTTCTGGGAGAAGGGCTACCACGCCACTTCGATCCAGGATCTCGTGGATCGGTTGGGCGTAAACCGGCAAAGCTTGTACGACACCTACGGCGACAAGGATCGGTTGTTTCTGGCTGCGCTGACGCGCTATCAGGAGCTTCAGCACGGGCCGATCTATAAAGCGCTCGCACGCCAGGCGCCGGCCGCCGAAGTCTTACGCGGCTTCTTCGACCAGATGGTCGAGAATCTGAGCTCGGGCACCTGCAAAGGTTGTTTCATGGCCAATACGGTAACCGGGCTAGCGAGCCAGGACGACTCGGTTTTCGAGATCGGCGCCACCAACCACCGGCAATTGGAAGCTGCTTTTTCCGGCCTGTTGTTGCGCGCTCAGCAGAACGGAGAGCTGCCACCGGACCGTCCGTTGCTGCCGATCGCGCGGTTTCTGGTGAATACGATGAATGGACTGGGCGTCACCGCCAAGGCGACACGCGACAAGAAGGTATTGAAAGATATTGCCGACGTTGCGTTGAGCGCACTCGGCTTTTGATTTACTTCGCTGCTTTTTTTTAATCGCTTCAGAACGATCGTTCCAATTTGGAGGTTTTTATGAGCAAGCTCGACGGTAAAGTAGCCTTGGTTACAGGCGGGACAACAGGCATCGGGCTGGCTGCCGCGCGGCTGTTTCAACAAGAGGGCGCCCGCGTGTATCTGACCGGTCGCAGCGCGGAGAAACTCGCACAGGCCGAGAAAGAATTACCCGGCGTGGTGGCGATTCGCTCCGACGCCGCGCAGATCGATGACATCGATCGGCTGGCGCAAGAGATGGAGCGTCGTGCCGGCCGCATCGACGTGTTGTTCGTCAACGCAGGCATCGCGCGGTTTTTGCCGATCGAGCAAGTCACGCCGAAACTGTTCGATGAAATATTCGACATCAACTTTCGCGGACCGTACTTCGCGATACAGCGTTTGTTGCCGCTGATGCCGTCCGGGGCATCCATCGTTCTGACCACTTCGATCGCAGCCGATCTCGGCGTGCCGACTTCGAGCGTGTACGCGGCAAGCAAGGCAGCGCTGTCATCGCTGACACGCACCTTGGCAAACGAGCTGGCGCCGAAGGGCATTCGCGTCAATGAAGTAAGCCCGGGCCCGATCGAAACGCCGATCTTCTCCAAGCTCGGGCTGACCAAAGACCAGGCTTCCGGATTCAAGGAAACGATGGTGGGAATGGTTCCGCTGGGACGCCTCGGTACGCCGGAAGAAGTCGCCAAGGCAGTGCTGTTTCTCGCATCCTCGGACTCGACTTTCCTGCTGGGCGCAAAGATTCGAATTGACGGCGGTGTCGCACTGAATTGAGCGACGCGTCGCGGCTCTCGAACAGGTCTGCAACTCGACTGCTCGAGAGCCCAACTGAAGCACACATGCATATTATTTATCGAAAGGACTGAACATGAAAACGATCCGCACTGCAATCGCTTCTGCAATAACCGTCGCCGCGCTGGCGTTATCCTCGCACGCATACGCCCAGTCTGTTCCGATTCCCTACACCCTGACCGGCGACCCTGCCATACCGGACATCACCACCAAGCAGCAGCAGGACGAAGTAATGAAGCTCTTCACCGCCCATTTGGGGCTGTGGTTCACGCGCAATCTGGACAGCTATCCGTACGAGAAGCTCGTGACTGAAGATGCGGAATTCGAATATCCGTATGCCCGCAGCGAATCTGCGCGCGTGATCGATGGCCGCGACGCAATCGCCCAAGCCGTGCGCGCCCTGCCGCTCAAGGCGTCCGACTGGAAGTTTAGCGACGTGAAGCTATTCCAAACGGCGTACCCGGATGTCTTCTTCGTTTCGTATAAGGCCACCGCGCATGTAGCGGGCAGCGACCGTCCGTACGAGCAGACTTACCTTGCTCGCATCAAAGTAAAGAACGGGCAGATCGCCAATTACCACGAGCTGTGGGATCGCAGCGTTGCAGAACCGACGACCGCAACCGCTTCGCGCAATTGAGCGCACTGCACGCCCGAATATATAGTCGGCAGCGACAGTAACGAGGTCGGGCGCTGTGTGATGTTACGCGGCGCCCGATTGCATTGGTACCAACCGGCGGGATGCTGACTGCAAGGCGGCGCAGCTATTTGCTTTGCTGGTGACGTTGCGGAGACGGAGATGCGCGCCGTGACATTCGCGAGCATCGCGTGGGACGACATTCGGGAGCATCGCGCTCGCGCAAATGGGTGCGCGCACCTTCACTACAAACGCCGACCGGTAATCCGATTCGATGCGACCGCCGAAATTGCGTGCCAGTTGCAGCGCAGGCGCATTGCCGCGCAGGATCTCGGCTTCGCCCCACTCAATACCCAGCTCGCGGGCGCGCTCCATCAGTCGGCTCATCAGACGAGTAGCGAGACCGGCGCGCCGCCAGTTTTCATGGACGGCAACTGCGATCTCGGCGCTGCCGTGTTGACCGGCATAAACGTATTGAGCGAGCCCAACCACCCGCAAGCCCGAAGTTGGGACGGCTGCGTCCACTGGCGATAACGTAACTGCGATCAACGCAACTTCGCTGCGCTGATCTGCCTGGACGATCCGCTGCAGCATTGCAGCCGGCAGCTCGCGCAGACCCAGAAGGAAGCGGCGATGCCGGCTTTCATCCGACAAATTGCGGATAAAGGATTGCACGGCGGCACCATCGTCCGGCCGCGTCGTTCGAATGGTGACCGCGCGGCCGTCGCGGAGGTCAGCGCGCGATTCGGATGACGATTTCCCAACCCCGCGCATCGTTCAGGCGGCGCGCAGCGCCGGCGACAACAATGCGTGCAAACGTTCTACCGCCCCGACTGGGGTGCGGTTCGGACAGACACGCAGTTGGCTTGGACGCAACGCAAGAATGAGGGTAAGCCCCATATGATCCACCGTGAAAGTTCCACCGGAACTCAGCACGGTATCTTGCGCCTCGCCTTCCTGCGTAATCCATAGCGCACCGTCCAGGCACTCGACGCGTGCGCCGGTAGCTTCGCGCAACGTGATCATGCGGTCGCGCTGGAGACTCAAAGTAGAACCACTGACATCGATGTTCATCGCATACTCCGTTTGGTTGTCCCGGTTGCAGCCGTTTGGTTGTCCAGATTTGCGGGGCGTCCCAGGCATTCCGAGAGATCATCACGAATGGCATTGTGCGGCGGGCCCCCGGCTGGTACAAACGACTTTATCGAATGCCACGACATGAGCTACAAGCATGGCTGAACGCCAATTGAGTGCGCCGTCCCTGGACCTGCTGAGAGGCTTTGCGGCGGCCGCTCGCCACTTGAACTTCACGCGGGCCGCCGAGGAATTATTTCTGACGCAGTCCGCGGTGAGCCGCCAGATTCAGATTCTCGAAGCACAGCTCGGCGTTGCTTTGTTCGTGCGCCAGGCGCGTGGCATCGGCTTGACGGAGGCAGGCGAGCGCTTGAATCGCGCAGTCACTGCGGCGATGGAGCAATTGCACACGGTCATCGATGAAATCTCGGGCGCGAAGGCAGCACCGGCGGTCACCCTGTCGTGCACGCTCGCGTTCTGTTCGCTCTGGCTGATTCCGCGCCTCGCTGGCTTTCAAACCGCCTTTCCCGGCGTCGATGTGCGCCTGGCGGCCAACAATAATCTCGTGAACATGGAGCGCGAGCGGGTTGACTTGGCCATTCGTTACTGCGCGACCGACGCCATTCCTGCGAATGCCATTCCGCTGTTCGATGAGACGATCCTGCCGGTGTGCTCGCCGACGTTGTTGAAGGACAGCTCGCGTCCGCTGAAAACGCCGAGCGATCTGTCGCGCCACGTGCTGCTGCACCTGGATGATGCACACGGCCGCATTCCATGGCTGGCGTGGCCGGACTGGCTGAAGACCGCCGGCGTACCCGCACTGCGCGCTGCCGGATCGCTGCATTTCAATCATTACGATCAAGTGGTGCGCGCGGCGATCAGCGGCCAGGGCGTTGGCCTGGGCCGTCTACCGCTGATCGATACGCTGCTGGGCGATGGCACGCTGCTGGCGCCGCTCGGCGATGGCGCGCTCAGCCATCGCACCTATTGCCTGATCGCCTCGCCGCTGACCGGTAGCCGCGCGGAAGTCGCGAGCTTCGTCGCCTGGTTGATTCAGGAGGGGCGCCAAGCCGCAGAGATAGCGGTTGCGAAACCGCGTCGCACGCGGGCAAAAGCCGCCGTCGCGATTGCCAATAAAGCGGTGTCAGGCGCCGCGCGTGCGAATCGAAGGCGTTAAACCGAGCGCCTCGTAAGCCAGCAAAAACGCCGCCGCACTCCAGGACTGTCCTGCCATGCCGCGCGGCTCGCCGGTTTCGCCATGAAACCATTCGTTGAACTGCCAATCGTTCACCGCGCAGGCTTCCGCCAGATGGACGAGCGCCTCGCGCGCACGCCGAATGTTACCGAAGCGCGCAAGCGCGATGACGTAGAACCCCCCCACCAGCGGCCAACTGCCTGCGTTGTGATACTGATAGGCGAAGTTCTGTTCGTGCCGCCCCATGTATTTGCGCCATTGCGCCGAGCCCGGCTCGATCGGCACACACGTCGCCCGCGCAGGCCACGGCGATGACACGTCCGCCCGTTCCAGCGCCCGCACGATACCGCGCGCCCGCGGCGCATCGGCGAGGCCCATCAGCAAAGCGAGGACGTTGCCGAACACATCGCCCTCCTCGCCCCAGAACGAGAAGTTGACGTAGCTCAAGTACAGGGCACGCGCTTCTGCGCGATCGCGCACATAGTCGGTCAGCAGGCGCAACCGTCGATACGACGGCACGTCGCGCGAGAACGGAAAGAACAGGTGATTGAAGTGGTGGCGGGTCTGTGCTTGTGCCGGCAAGCCATACAGCCGCTTGACGTGATACCACAGCGCGTTGGTATAGAGCACGTAACCCGAGCGCGGCATGATGTCGGCCCAGTCGCTCGCTTCATTCTGAGACAGCAGACGCAGGGTTGGATGCTCCTGGCAGTGCAGCCAGGTCAACGCGCGCTTCACGTTGATCGCCAACGCGATTCGCATATTCTGCTTCGGCTGCTCGCGCGCAAACGCGTCGAGCATGATCAACCACCACAGCGTCGCGTCGATGCAGCCGACATACCAGAAGTCCGCTTCGCCGTTGCCGGCCACGAACTTTGGGATCTGCCCGTTGTCTGCCTGATGAAGCGCGAGCGTTACCGGACTCTGCCTGACGGATTCGATCAGCTCGGGCTCGCCGGCACGCAGCATGGCGAGCGCGCACACGCCCGCATCTCGTGCAAACACCGCGTCATATCGACGAGATCGCGCAAGCGTGCTCCCGGTGGCGGCACGAAGACCCAGCGGTCCGCAATTCGCTCGTAGCAAACCGAGCGACCTGGACCGGCATTCGTTCAGCAGCGAGAGATCGGCAGCAGTGAAGGCTTTCGGCATAAGACAAACAACGGCATTTAGAACGCGCAACTGAAGTATGTCGGCGAATCGAGGTTGTCCGGTAAATTTGCGCCGGCGCGAAGCGTTTAAGGTGACATCGATCTTAGCGCGTCAACAAGTGTTCGTCCTACAGTCGAGCGGGCAGTGCGCTGATTGGCGAGACGCCGGCTAGCCGCAACAATATCGGTTCTAATAATGTCGCCCGGATCTGCATCCGCAGATTGGAAATGAAGCGCCACTCACCATGCTCACCGAACGCGACATCTATCATTTCAAAGAAGGCACGCACGGCCGGCTGTATGAAAAGCTTGGCTGCCAGCTCACCCGCGAAGGTGGCCGCGACGGCGCGCGCTTCACGCTGTGGGCGCCGAATGCGACTCGCGTTTCGGTATTCGGCGACTTCAACGGCTGGGACAAGCAGAGCCACCCGCTGTCCCCGCGACCCGATGGCAGCGGGCTGTGGGAAGGTTTCGTAAGCCCATTCAAAGCCGGCGACCGCTACAAGTTTCGCGTCGATTCCGCGCAGAATAATTACAGCGTCGACAAAGGCGATCCGTTCGCGTTCTACTGGGAAGCGCCGCCGCGCACCGCGTCGCGCGGCTGGAAGCTCGACTACCAGTGGCAGGATGGCGATTGGATGAGCAAGCGCGGACCGCACAATGCGCTGCAGGCACCGATGTCGGTGTACGAAATGCATCTGGGGTCATGGCGGCGCGGCGACAATAATCGCCACCTCACCTATCGCGAGATCGCCCCGCAGCTCGCCGAGTACGCGCGCGACATGGGCTTTACCCATGTCGAGTTGATGCCGCTCAACGAGCATCCGTTCTACGGCTCCTGGGGCTACCAGACCACCGGCTACTTCGCACCGACCGCGCGCTACGGCGAGCCGGAAGACTTGATGTTCCTGATCGATACGCTGCATCGGCACGGCGTCGGCGTTATTCTCGATTGGGTGCCCTCGCACTTTCCGGGCGATGAGCATGGCCTGGTGTACTTCGACGGCACGCATCTGTATGAGCACGCCGACCCGCGCCTTGGCTTTCACCCGGAATGGAAAAGCTACATCTTCAATTACGGTCGCAACGAAGTACGCTCGTTCCTGCTGTCGAGCGCACTGTTTTGGCTCGATCGCTATCACGTCGACGGGCTGCGGGTCGACGCGGTCGCGTCCATGCTCTATCTCGACTACGGGCGCAAGGCCGGCGAATGGATTCCCAATCGCCATGGCGGCCGCGAGAATCTCGACGCAATCGAATTCCTGCGCATGCTCAACGAGACGGTGTATCGCGACTTTCCCGATGTGCAGGTAATCGCGGAAGAGTCGACCGCGTGGCCGATGGTTTCGCGACCGGTCTACCTCGGCGGGCTGGGCTTCGGCATGAAGTGGAGCATGGGCTGGATGCACGACACTTTGGATTATTTTTCCAAGGATCCGCTGTTCCGCAAATACGTCCACGACCGGCTGACCTTCAGCATCTGGTACGCGTTCTACGAAAACTTCATGCTGCCGCTCTCGCATGACGAGGTGGTCTACGGTAAAGGCTCGCTGATCGGCAAGATGCCGGGCGACAACTGGCAGCGGTTCGCCAATCTGCGCGCGCTGTTCGGCTATATGTGGGCGCATCCCGGGAAAAAGCTGCTGTTCATGGGCGGCGAGTTCGGTCAGCGGCGCGAATGGCAGCACGAAGAAAGTCTGCAATGGGAATCGCTCGGCGATCCGATGCACAACGGCGTGCGTATGTGGATTGGCGACCTCAATGCCTGCCTGCGCCGCGAGCCGGCGCTGCACACCAACGACTTCGATCAAAGCGGATTTCAGTGGATCGATTGCAGCGACACGCAAAACAGCGTCATCGCTTTTCTGCGCCGGCCGCGCGAAGGTAGCGATCTGATCCTGGTGGTGTGCAACTTCACGCCGATCCCGCATCACAACTATCGCATCGGCGTTCCACGCGGCGGCTACTGGCGCGAGCTGTTGAACAGCGATGCGCCGAACTACGGCGGCAGTGGCATGGGCAACATGGGTGGCGTCGAGGCGACGCCGGTGAGCGCACACGGCCACTTTCATTCGATCAACCTCACGTTGCCACCGCTATCGGTCTCGTTCTTCAAGAATGAGAGGAATGCATGAGCGAGCAGCGCACGGCGGCAAAACCGAAGGCGGCGCGCGAGTGGACGTTCGACGGCACCGTGCGCATCGTGATCGAAGGCGTCAAGCCGCAAGTCGACGGCGGCCGCTTTCCGGTCAAGCGCGTCATCGGACAACGATTGGATGTCGAAGCGGATATGTTTACCGATGGCCACGACGCCGTGCGCTGCCGTGCGCATTATCGCCATGAGCGCGAGACCCAATGGCACGTAATCGAAATGGCGCCCCTGGGTAACGACCGCTTCCGCGCCGGCTTTCACGTGACCGAGCTCGGCCGCTACACTTATACCGTCGACGGCTGGGTCGATCATTTGTTGTCGTGGCGGCGTGAGCTGGCCCGACGCGTCGACGCAAGCGACATCGCATCTGCGCTGCTGCAAGGCGCGGTGTTGATCGACGAGACGGCAGCGCGAGCCAGCGATGCGGATGCGCAAGCGCTCAGCGATTGGGCTGCGCGATTGCGAGTCGACGGTTCGGTGCAAGAGCGCAAGCGATTGGCGCTCGACGAAGCGCTGTATGAAACCGCAGCGCGTTATCCCGACCTCGCACGCTCGGCGAGATTCGAGCATGAGCTCGAGGTCGTAGTCGATCCTCCGGTTGCCGGCTGTTCTGCGTGGTACGAATTTTTTCCACGCTCGTTTGCCGGCGAGCCCGGCAAACATGGCAGCTTCGCCGATTGCGAAGCGACGCTCGACTACGCGGCGGCCATGGGCTTCGACGTCGTGTATCTGCCGCCGATGCATCCCGTCGGCAAGATCAAACGCAAAGGTCCGAACAACACGTTGGAGCCGGGCCCTGACGGCGTCGGCAGCCCATGGGCGATTGGCAGTGCCGAAGGCGGCCACAAAGCCATTCATCCGCAGCTCGGCACCTTGGAGGATTTCCGCACGCTGGTGAAGCAGGCCAAGCGCCGCGGCTTGCAGCTCGCCCTGGATATCGCGTTTCAATCCGCACCCGATCACCCTTACGTCAAGACGCATCCGAAGTGGTTTCGTCACCGCCCGGATGGCTCGGTTCAGTACGCCGAGAATCCGCCGAAGAAATATCAGGACATCTATCCGTTCGACTTCGAGTCGACGCAATGGCGTGAGTTGTGGGAAGAGCTCGAGAGCGTGTTTCTGTTCTGGATCGGCGAGGGCGTGACCATTTTCCGAGTCGATAATCCGCACACGAAACCGTTTCCGTTTTGGGAATGGGCGATCGACCAGATCAAACGCCGCCACCCGGAAGTTATCTTTCTGGCGGAAGCATTCACGCGCCCGCGCATCATGCATCGGCTGGCGAAGCTCGGCTTCAGCCAGTCGTATACCTACTTCACCTGGCGCAATAACAAACAGGAGCTGACCGAGTACTTCACCGAGCTCATGCAGGAAGACGAACGCGAGTATTTTCGGCCCAATTGCTGGCCGAACACGCCGGATATTCTTCCCGAGTATCTGCAGTTCGGCGGCCGCCCGGCGTTTCTCGTGCGCCTGGTGCTGGCGGCAACGTTGTCGGCGAATTACGGCATCTACGGACCGGCGTTCGAGCTGCTCGAACATCAGCCGCGTGAGCCCGGCAGCGAGGAATATCTCGACTCCGAAAAGTATCAATTGCGCGAATGGGATCTCGATCGTGCCGACAGCCTGCGCGACTTCATTACGCGCATCAATCGTATTCGTCACGACAATCCAGCGCTGCAATCCGATTGGAGTCTGCACTTTCACCCGATCGCTAACGAACAGATGTTGTGCTATTCGAAGGCCGACGCCGATGACAGCAACTTGATTCTGGTGGTGGTCAACCTCGATCCGTACAATCCGCAATCGGGCTGGGTAGATCTCGATCTGGCTGCACTCGGGCTGGATGAGAAGGCACCGTATCAAGTCCACGAGCTGTTATCCGACGCACGCTATCTGTGGCGCGGCGCACGCAACTTCGTACAGCTCGAACCTAACAGCGTCCCCGCGCATATATTCCGTCTGCGGCGCCGGGTGCGCACCGAACGCGACTTCGACTATTTTTTGTAGAGCGGCGATTACTCCTATGGACCAGCCCGTCGTTAATCCCAGCGCTGCGGCGCCAACGCCTTCACCAATGGGCGCATCGTCGCCATCGGCATTGCCCTCGGCAATCGCCTGGGAAGACGATCCGCTCTGGTACAAGGACGCGATCATCTACGAGCTGCACGTCAAGGCGTTCTTCGACAGCAACAACGACGGCATGGGCGATTTCCGCGGACTGACGGAGAAGCTCGATTATCTGCAGGCGCTCGGCGTCAACACGCTTTGGCTGCTGCCGTTCTATCCCTCGCCAATGAAAGATGACGGCTACGACATCGCGGATTATCACCACGTCCATCCGGACTACGGCACGCGCCAGGACTTTCGCCATTTCGTGCGCGAGGCGCACCGGCGCAAATTCAAGATCATCACCGAGCTGGTCATCAACCACACGTCGGATCAGCACCCGTGGTTTCAGGCGGCGCGGCGCGCGCCGCCTGATTCGTCCAAACGCAACTACTACGTGTGGAGCGACGATCCGGCGAAATACAGCGGGACGCGCATCATCTTCAAAGACACCGAGACGTCGAACTGGGCCTGGGACGATATCGCGAAGAGCTATTACTGGCATCGCTTCTTCAGCCATCAGCCCGACCTGAACTTCGACAACCCGCGCGTGC
>JBBRGM010000029.1:0-19099 GCA_038240725.1 Burkholderiales bacterium
CATCCGGCATTGTTCATCGTGCCGGGCAAAGCCGCAGGACGTTTCTATGTCGTCGGTACGCGTGGTGTGTTTCGCAGCGATGACCGTGGCACATCCTGGGTGAAGGTCGGCGAAGCGTTGCCGGATGTTCCGAGCGGTTTCGCGGTCCTCAACAATCCGGTCGAGGTGGTCGTGGCAACCGTGCTCGGCAACGTCTATACGAGCGCCGATGCCGGTGCCACGTGGACGCCGCATCGCGCCGGCCTACCGGACGGCAAGCTGCATACATTGGCGGCGGACCCGGTCGACGGTCGCGTCTGGGCAGCCGGCGAGAATCGCATTTATCGCAGCGACGACGCCGGCCAAAGCTGGAATAGCGTCGGACAGCCGCTGCCGCAAGCCGATATCGTGGTCAACGGTATTGCCGCGGTTGCAGACGCGAAATCGATCGCCGTGACGATGCAGCGCGGCTTGTATCGCAGCGTCGACGCCGGCATGACCTGGGTGTTCATGGAAGGCAATTTGCCGGTGCATCTCGAAGCCGGACCGTTGATTCGCGATCCGCACGACGCGATGACGATCTACGCGCCATTTTCTCTCACTCCTTATAACGAGATCCGCAGACATGCGGTCGAAGGTAACAATTTGCTCTCACAAGTCGATCCGGTAAGTCTCGTCGGTGGCGGCGCGTTCCTCGTGCTGCTCGCCGCTGGGGCGGTTTACGCAGCCCGCAAACTATGGCGCATGTCTGCATCCGCGCAGCGGCCGACGACGCCGGGAGTGCGGTGATGACGAAGCCGTTTCGTACGCTGATCGTCGCTGCGATCGCAGTCCTGGTTGCGGTCGCGATAGCAGTCGTTTGGCGAGTAGCGCCGCGCAAGTTGAACATCGTCGAATACAAAATGCTCGCGCCGACCGATATCCCGACTGCGGTGGCAGTCGGTGCGGACGGCACTGCATGGTTCACCATCGACTTCGCAGAAGGCGTAGGGCTGATCAAAGACGGCAAGATGCAGCGCGTGCCGAAGGCGGGGCGCAACGTCGAACCGATCGGCATTGCCGTCGATGCGGGAGGCGCTGCGTGGTTGACCGATCCTGCGAAGATCGCCGTGTCGCGCATCACTGCGGACGGCAACATCCAGTCGTTTCCATTGGGAACGCCGATCGCACGCCTGGGGCGCCTCGCGATTGCGCCGGACGGCGCCGTGTGGTTTGCGGAATCGACCGCGTACAGCATCACCAGCTTGAAGGACGGTGTCGTGAAGCGCCATCAATTCGAGTCGGTTCAAGGTGGGCCTTATGGCGTTTCTGCGGCAAGCGACGGGACGATCTGGGCCACGCTGCAGGCGGGTAATCAATTGCTGCGTATTTCGCCGAACGGCGAAATGAAAGCATTCGATCTGCCCACGCCCGGCGCAGCGCCGACCGATGTCGCTGCCGGTTTGCATGGCGATGCCTGGGTGGTTGAGTTTCGCAGCAGCAAGATCGCCCATTTCGATGGCAGCAAATTTACCGAATACGACATGCCGGAGGGTAAGGCTGCGCCCTCCGGAATTGCCGTCACGCCGGACGGTACGGTGTGGTTCGGCTTGTTGCGCGGCGACGGTCTGGGCCGTCTGGTCGATGGCAAAGCCGAATTCATTGCGCTGCCCCGTGCCAGCGCGCGGCCGTACACGCTCGCGGCCGACCGCGCCGGCAACGTGTGGTACGCGGACATCAGCGGCTACGTCGGCATGATCGCCGCGCGCAAATAGCGCAACTGTTGCGTCCCTCGCAGCGGCGGGCGCAGGCATTCGAGGCGGACAGTCGCGTTAGCGCTGGGGCGGGTCCGGCCGCACTGCTACCTTGAGCTCAAGGTAATTGCGGCCGTCCAAGTACTGATAGCGCGCGTCCTGCGACATCGTGAACGCCAGCACGATGCCCAGGCCGCCCTCCTTCCCTTGCATGAGGCCGGCTTCCACGTCGGCGCGACGTGCCGCTGCGATCGGGTCGAACGCGGGCGCGCAGTCGCTGTAGGTCATGCTCACATAATCCGGCAGCACCGTCAGGGCGAGCGTCACTGGCTCGTCGCAGTCGCCGCGGTGGCCGTGCTTGACCGTGTTGGTGAACAACTCCTCGACGATGAGCACCATGCGCAGCTCGTCCACACCGGAGAGCGCTTCGCTATTGCAGAACTTCGCGATGAACTTCTGCACGTCTGCGTGCGAGCGGAGCCGGGCGGGGAATGTGGCGGTTACCGTTGTCATATTTCAGCTCATGAGCATCGCACTGGAGTGGTCGGCGCCACTGCGTGCATTCGTGTTCGCGCGATCGCGATCTCTTACCCGCAAAGCGCATATTCGCTCGATCGCCAGCCGATTGCGATCGTTTAGCTCAGCTTCTAAGCGCCGTGCCATTGCAACACCATGACGGCTAAATCGTCCGACGGTTCCGCGCTGCCGACAAAGCGCCGCACGTCATCGTGGATGTGCGCGGCAATCTCCGAAGTCGGCACGCTAGTCTTGATTGCGCTCAGCAGCTCGAGCAAACGCCGTCTGCCGTACAGTTGTCCGCTGGCGTCCATGGCTTCGGGCACGCCGTCGGTCACGATCACCAGGATGTCGCCGCGCCGCAGCTCGTGCACCGAAGAGACGTACGGAAAATCGTCTACCGCGCACAACGGCGGCCCTGCGCCGGCCTGCAACGACTGCACTTCGCTGGCGTCCACGCGCAGCAAGGACGGCGCATCGTGCCCGGCATTGCTGTATTCCAGGCGGCCGTTAACCAGATTCAGCACACCCGAGAACACCGTCACGAACAACATGCCCGCGTTGTCGCGCGAGAGCTCGCCATTGGCAACGCGCATCGCATCGCCGATGCGCGCGCCGTTCGGTGCGTGCAGCAAACGCAGCGCCGCGCTCTTGTATAACGCTTTGCTTACCGCCATGAACATGCACGCGGCCAGGCCCTTGCCTGAGACATCGCCCACCAGAAAAAACAAGCGATCGGCGTCCAGCTTGAAAAAATCGTACAGATCTCCGCTGACATCGCGCGCCGGCGCCATCAACGCATGCAACGTGAAGCGCGGGTCGCCCATCGCGGCGCTCGAAGCCGGCGGCAGCATGTCGAGTTGAATTCGCCTTGCCGCCTCGAGCTCGCCGGTCATGCGCTCGGTAACTGCGCGCTGGTCGTTGAGCTGGCGGCGCAATTGCCGACGTTGCGAATCGGCGTTTGCGAGATTGCCGGTGATCAAGACACCGAACACCAGACTCGTTCCGAGTGCGGGCAGCATGGCATCGAGCAAAATGTGCTGCAGCTCAAACAGCAGATAGCCCGATGAAAGCAGCACGACCACGACTGCCACGAATACGCCGATGCTCGCCGCGGGCCGCCACCCGGGCAGGATCACGATCAGCGCGAGGCTGCACGCCGCGAGCAGGATACATTCGAGGGCGAGCATCGCATCGGAGCGCTGTAGAAAATGTCCGTCGACGAAGTTGTCGACCATTTGCGCGTGAATTTCCACTCCCGCCATGCGCGTGTGCAATGGCGTCGTCTGATAATCCTGCAGGCCCAAGCCGGTGACGCCGATGAGCACGATTTTCCCGGCGAACTGACTCGCATCGGTGCGTCCCTCGAGCACCTGCGCCGCCGACACGAAGCGGCTCGCATCCGACGCACCGAAGTGCAGCCAGAGTGTGCCGTCGGCATTGGCTGGATAGCGACGATCCAGATAGCCCATGGATTGCACGCCGCGCCGGCCGATCAGCAGTCGAAAATGATCTGCGCCCGCCGCCACTCGCAATAGATCGAGCGACAGCGACGGCAGTAGAACGCCGGCGACACTCGCGACCATTAGCGGACGGCGAACGACGCCATCGGGTGCGTCGATATTGATCAAGCCGTGACCGCGTGCCGACCGCGCGGTCGCGTCGAGACTGCTCAACGCATCGGCAAAATGCCGCACGTATGGATCGAAGTCGCCGCCCTGAACGAGGACCGGCGCGCTTCTCACATTAGTGCGCGCAGTGCGCGTTTCGTCGACGCCGGCGACAGCAATCACGACCGGCAACTTGGCGATGACACCGCCCGTTGCTTCATCGTTGCCTGGGAGCGCCGCGAGCTGATGGCGGAGTTGCGGCGTCCCATCGACCAGTGACGATGTCAGCCGCCGCGCGGACAAGCGATCGGATTCGGGCAGCAGCAGGTCGATGCCGATCGCTTTCGGATGCGCATTGCCGATTTGCTCCAGCATGCGAGACAGCAGGGTGCGCGGCCAAGGCCACTGCCCGAACTGGGCCAGACTGTCTTCGTCGATCGCGACAATGATCGCCTTCGCCGCATCCGCGCGCCGGACGCGTGGAAACACCTGCTGATAGCTGTCGAACAGCCAGTAGCGCAAGCTATCGATCGGACTCCAACTCGGCTTCGTCGCGACCACCGCGAACACCGCGAGCAGCACCACTAACCCAAGCGGCCGGCTCTGGCCGAAGGTAAACAAGCGAATGATCGGCGCTTCGCTCCACGCTCTGGCGCGGCGGGTCCCGGCGGCCGGCGTCGGCGCCGTCAAACCTCGAGATCCAACCCGTCCCAGGCGGCCAGCACTTGCACTGGGTGATGCGCGCGCGTCAATTGCTCGAGCCGGATCGCATCGTTGAGGATGGAGTCGATCTGTTCGTCGTTGAACGCCGGATCATGGTGGAACAGGCAGAGCTTTTTCACGCGCGCCAGTTGCGCCAACTCGACACCGACGACATTGCTCGAGTGCCCCCAGTCTTCTTTGATCGAGCTGGCGTCGAGCAGCGAATACATGGCGTCGAAGATCACCAGATCGGCATCGCGAAAAAATTCGACGAATGCTGCGGTCTCCGCCTGGTGCTCGATCTTGTGCTCGGAATCGGTGGAATACACCAGGGACTTGCCGGCCGTCTCGAAGCGATAGCCGTAGGAGTCGCCCGAATGATATTGGCGCATCGGTTTTACGCGTACGCCCGCGATCTCATGCCATCGATCGGGCGTCAACTGTACGAACTCGACTTTTGCATCCAGCTGGGAAAAATCCACCGGAAACGTCGGCGCAGAATGCTGCAAGCGAAATACGTGTTCGAGCTGTTCATGACATCCGTGGATACGGATACGCGATCCGGGACGATAAGCCGGTGCGAAGAATGGAAAGCCGACAATATGGTCCCAATGCAGATGGGACATGAAGACGTTCACCGTCGGCGGCTCGCCTCCGGTCCGAGCCATGATGTCCTGACCCAGCAGGCGCGCGCCGTTGCCGAGATCGCAGATCATAAACTCGGGCGCGGCGATCTTTACTTCTACGCAGGAGGTATGACCGCCGTACGTTCGGGCGAATGCGGCACTCCCTTGGGCATCCAGAAAACCCGCGATCTGATCTGAGCGAATACCTTGCGCGATCGCGCGGTGCAGCGCATCGCTGAGCTTGCGGCGTACGTCGCTCGCTGTGAGCGCAACCGAAATCGAGCCTCGCGTTCCCCAGAAATGGACGCGCATTCAGCGGTCCTGCGCGGCAGGATTCAATGCGTTCGTGCGACCGCGTGCGACCGCACGTGGATGCGCAAAGCCGCGCTCATTTGCCATCGAGGCCTGCCAGCGATTGCGGCGAGAGCTGCGCCAGCGCATCGCGTACGGTCTCGTAGATGGGAAACACCATGCTGAATCGGCTGATGTCGAAGATCTCTTTCACCACCGGCGTGAGGTGCGCGATCACCATCGTGCCGCCGCGCGGCTGCACGCGTTTGGCCGCTACCAGAAAGCAACGCAGGCCCGCGCTGCTGATGTAGTCGATGCTGGAAAGATCGAACACCAGTTGCGTCCCCGGCGCGTGGCAGGCTTCGATCTGCGGATCGATGTCCTGCAAGAACTGCTCGCAGTTCGTATGATCGATACGGCCGGACGGGGAGAGCACGACTACGTCACCGTAACTCTTAGTTTCGATGTTCATCGCCAGAGACGACTGTTGGTTGTACGCCGCAATTGCCCTACGCTGTGCGCAGCATCGGCACGCGATCGCCTCCCGGACCGTGCGCTCCCGTGGCCGATTGCGCCGAGTCCTCGCTGCAACGACGCCGCGTCCTCGCTGCAACGACGCCGCGTCCTCGTTGCAACGACGCCGCGTCCTCGCTGCAACGACGGTGGTGCTGCCGCGACGTGCAACGGAGACAGCTCGACTATTCTCGGCCAACCCACTGCAACCGGCAATATGCCTTTTGCAGGGTACGGACGGGTTTCAGCCGAGACGTTCGAGCATCGTCGCGGCTTGGACCGTCAGGAAGACGCCGACGAGAACGATGAGAACGGAGGTGGCGATTTGCAGACCCGCGGCCCACGGGCCGGCGAGCCAGTCGAGAATCTTGCGGCCGACTTTGGACGCCACCACGCCGACCAGCACCAGGGTCGATGCAAATCCGAGGCTGAACACCAGCACGGTGCCCAGCCCGAGCATCATCTTTCCCTGCGATACCGCGTTGAGCAGAATGCCCAGGGCCGCCGGATCCGGCAGCAAGCCGCCGGCGATGCCGAGCCCGATCAACATCCACAGACTCGGCCGATTGCTGGTGACCAGATCCAGGTTGTGCGTGTGTTTCATTCCCCAGCCGTGCGTGTGATAGCCCGCCTCGCTGTCGTGACTGTGCTCGGCAGCGTGCGAATGCGTATGCGCATCGCTGTGATCGTGTGCGGCGTGCTCGTGTCCGTGATCATGGCCATGAGCGCCATGCGCCGCTGCATGGCTATGCGCACCAACCAGCTTCGCACTCGGCTCGACGCGCTGATACTTCGGCGCGCCATGAGCGTGATCCACGGCCGTTGTGTCGTCGGCGTGCGTACGATCGGGGTGCGCGTGCGAGTGCGAGTGCGCGTCGGCGGTGGACGCGGTTTTGCCGGCCAGCGCCGCGAGAAATTCGCGCGCGAGCGCGCGCTGCGTCCATAGCGTCCAGGCGCCGATCGCGATCACCAGGAGACCGGTGAACAGCGCGAGATACGCCTCCAGCCGCTGCGGCATAAACCCGGGCAAACCCAGCGAGGCAAGCAAGCCGATTACCACGATTCCGCTGGTGTGCGACAGCGTAACGAAGATTCCGAGGATCCAGGCATCCGTCGGCTTGCCGCGCGCGCCGACGATATAGGCGGCCGCGATGGTCTTGCCGTGGCCCGGCGTCGCTGCGTGAACGGCACCCAGCCAGAAGCTGGATACCAGATAGAGAAGTGCTTCGCCCATGGAGGTGTGATTGCCAGGTGATCGGACGTTCGGTTGCGACAACGCGTGGGCGCGAGGATAGAGAGGGAGTCAGTGCAGGTCAAGCACGGCAACGCCGGGCTACGTGGTGCCTGGAACGGTCCGGGACCAGCCCTCAGTCGCTGTCGGCTTGGAAGAAGCGAAAGCGATTCTTGCCGCTTTCCTTGGCGTGATACATCGCCGTATCGGCGTTGCGCAGCAGCGTTTCGGCGTCCACGCCGTCGGCTGGATACAACGCAATGCCCAGCGTGGGCGTGATAGTGACCGGCTGGTCGTCGATGAGATAGGGCTCGGCCAGCGCTGCCAGGATCTTTCGCGCCACGGCACCCGCGTCTACGCTCTCGTGCAGTTCCGGCAGCACGATCACAAACTCATCGCCGCCGAGACGGCACACGGTATCGATCTCGCGCACGCAGCGCTTGGTGCGCTCGCTGATGTCGCGTAGAAGCTGGTCGCCCGCATGGTGCCCGTACGAATCATTGATCGCCTTGAAATGATCCAGATCGAAAAACAGCACGCCGACCAGTGAGCGGTTGCGCTGCGCTGCGGCGATGGCGTGCTCGAGGCGGTCCCGTAGCAGCAGACGGTTCGGCAAGCCGGTCAGCGAATCCGAGTACGCCAGGTTGTAGATCCGATCCTCCCACGACTTGCGCTGTGTGATGTCGCGCACGATCGCGGTCAGCTTGTTCGGCTCCGGGCTCATTTCGATTTCCGACAAGGCGAGCTCCAGAGGAAAGTGCGCGCCGTCTTTGCGCCGGCCGGTCACTTCGCGCCGGGTGTAGAGCATCCGGCGCAGCCATTCGCCGTCCGCGTCGTTCTGTTCGGCGCCGAGCTCGACCGTGAGCTGCGCCAAGGTCAAGTCGGCAATGTCGTGCTCGCCGTAACCGAACAGGCTCTGCGCCTGCCGGTTCAGGCGCTGCACCTGACCCGTGTTGGACAACACGACGATGCCCTCTGCAACGTTATCCAGGATCGCGTCGAGCTGGCGCTCGCTGCGTCGGAGCGCGTCTTCCGATTGCCGCTTCTCGGTGATGTCCTGCAGCGTGCCATAGACGTTGGAAACGCTCGCGCCATCGCGCTGCGCCTCACCGATCTGGCGTACCCAGATGCGGCGGCCTGCGCGCGTGATCAGCGGCAGCTCGAGATCGAACGGCTTGCCGCTGTCGACCGCATCGAGGAGCGCCTGATCGAGCACGTTGCGGCTTTCCGGTGTGTAGAAACCCAGCACGCTCCCCCACGTCGGTGTGAACTGCTGCGGCGTCACCTCGTGGATGCGAAACGTCTCGTCGGTCCAGAACAGGTGCTGCGAGCGAACGTCGAACTCCCAGCCACCGACACGGCCGATCGATTCGGTGCGCGCCATCAGCAGCTCGAGGCGTTTTTGCGAAGCGATGTCGCGCGCCACCACAGCGACGCCGCTGAGGCGGCCGTCGGGGCCGCGCAACGCAGCTGCGCTGGCCGAGATCAGTACGAAGCCTCCGTCTTTACGCCGGCCGACCGTTTCATACGGAGAGAGGCGCTCGCCGCGCTCTATGCGCGCAACGCGCATGTGCAGCGCTTCGGGCGGCTCAACGCAGATCAAATCGCGATAATCATGGCCGATCGCTTCGGCTGCGGTGTAGCCGAACATCTCTTCCGCGCCGCGATTCCACGACAGGACCGTACCGTCCAGCGCGTGGCTGATGATGGCGTCCTGCGACGACTCGACCACCGCGGCCAGCAGAGTGCGCGCAGATTCCGAACGCATGCGCTCGGTGATGTCGCGCGCAATCGCCGCCACACCGATGATGTGCCCTTCGGCATCGCGCAATGGGGCGGCCGTCAGTGCGACGTTCACCGTGCTGTTGTTCTTGTGTCGATGCACGGTTTCGATATTTGCCACCGTGTTGCCGCCGCGCACGCGCGCATCGACGCGCCCGACCGCCTGGTGGCCATCCTCGAGAATCAACAACGCGCGATTGTTGCCGATCATCTCCGCTGCGGAATAACCGAATACGCGCTCCGCGCCGCGATTCCACGACAAGATCGTGCCGTCGAACGTGCAACTTACGATCGAATCATCGGACGATTCGAGTACCGCCTCGAGCATCTGGCTCATCTGCTCGGCCCGCTTGCGATCGGTAATCGCCTGGCACGTGCCCATCATGCGCACAGCGTTGTCCGTGCGATCGCGGGATACCACCCGCCCGCGCGCGCCGACCCACAGCCATTCGCCGTTGCGTGTGCGCAAACGAAACTCGAGCTCGCAAAAACCGCGGCGCTGCGCGAGTTGTGCGGCAAGACGTTGTTCCACGAGCGGCGCATCTTCCGGATGCAGCAAACCCTCCCACGGACGGTGTGCGTCCGCGATCTCGCCGGTGTGGAACCCGAGCATTTTCGAAAACGCTTCGTCGTAATGCACGCGCGCGGCCGGTATATCCCAATCCCACAGACTGAGCTCGGCGGATTCGAGCGCCAACTTCAGGCGCTGATGGCTCTGACTCACCAGATGCTCCTGCAATTTTTCACTTCTTATGTCGCGCGCAACGCAGGACACGGCGATCACCTGGCCGGCCTCGTCGCGCATCGGGGAGCACGTCATAGCCACGCTGATGATCGTGCCGTTGCGATGACGGCGGACACTATGCTGATTGACGACTTTCTCGCCGGAGGCGGCGCGCCGGCTGATCTGTTCCCAGTCGCCGTGCGTGCTTGGCATGAGCAGCGACACGGACTTGCCGATGATCTCGGCGGCGCTATAGCCGAGCATGGCTTGCGCACCGGGATTCCAGCTCAGCAGCGTGCCGTCCAGGGACCAGCTCATGATCGCATCGTCGCTCGAGCCGACGATGGCCGATAGCAAACGCAGCCTTTGCTCCCGTTTCCTGGCTTCGCTGATGTCTCGGCCGATGCCGCGATAGCCGGTGAAACGGCCATCTGCGCCGTATATCGGTTCCCCACTTATTGCCATGTCGTGAAGATGGCCGTCTCCGTCCGCTATCCGGTACTCGAGATCCTTGAACGGCTTTCGTTCGTTGAGGACGCGCGCGTGCTCGTCACGGTCACCGGGCGAGAGCCACCTGATCGGCAGCTCGAATCGTGTATGTCCAATCACCGTGTTGGCGAATTCGCGCCGCCGGTGGAGCCATTCGCCGGAGTGATAAGTGAATCTGAGATTCTCGTCCTGCTCCCAGGTCCAATCGTACGAAAGGCTTGCCAGCGCCCGCAGCCGCTCGTTGCTCTGCGCGAGCTGCTGCTGGGATTGGCGATGCGCCCGAGTATCGCGAATGATATTGGAATTGCCGACGACGAGGCCGGCGCCATCACGCAGCGGTGCGACGCTGATCGACACATCGATGCGCACGCCGTCGCGATCGAGCAGCGCGGTTTCCAGATTGTCGATGGCCTCGCCGGACAGCATGCGCGGGCGATACCACGCCTGCTCCTCGATCGAGATGTCCGGCGGGATCAGCGATCGCAGCGAACGCCCCACCATGTCGCCGGCGCTGTAGCCGAACAGGATTTCGGCTGTGTGATTCCAGCTCAGCACGGTGCCGTCAACGGTCGTGCTGACGATCGCATCGTGCGAATTCTCGACGATCGACGCCAAGCGCTCGCGCATGAGCTGCTCGCGCTTGCGCAGAGTGACGTCCTGCACGATGACAAAACGCGCCTGCGCGCCGCGATAGTCGAGGTCGTAGCCGCTGACTTCGACTTCGCGTATCTCACCAAGACGCGTGCGGTAGCGCCAGCCGGTCGAATGGGTGAAGCCGGCGGGACGCGCGGCGGTCAGCAGATGTTGCACGCCCGGGCGATTTGGATGTGACAACAGATCTAACAGCGGCGAGCCGAGCAACGACTCGAGCGGAAATCCCGACAGGCTGGCGAAGCAATCGTTGGCGGCGAGCACGGAAAACCCAGCCGAGATTTCATACACGAACGCAGCGACCCGGCTGTTTTCGAGCACCTGCAGCGCCTGTTCGCAGACGAAGTCGAGCGGAGCGGTGCGCACGTCCGCGGGCGAATCGCTGCCCGCTGCGTGCAGCCGTTGCTCGAGGCTGCGCGCCAGATCGGGAAGGTCGCCTGTGGTAACGTGATCCAGCTGCTGCATAAAATTCGTCTTCAGTGCGCTTGAAGTTCGGCTTGCGAAGCTTGACTCGAGGCAGCGGCGCGGCCCGAACAGGACGCCATCGGCCAGGATAAATTCGGGGCCAGGATAAATTCGGGGCCAGGATAAGTCGGGCCAGGCTAAATTCGGCCAAGTTACATTTGTCCGGTTCGGCCAAGATACATTTGCCGGATACATTTATCCGGGACACATTTGTCCCAATTCATGCATTCATCGCGACGAGTATAGGGTGTTTGTCGCGGGACCAGAAACCTGTTCGTTCGCGACGCATAACGGTTTGAAGAACAAGCCTTAAGGTCGAGATAATCTCATCGAGCCAAGGCGTCGTCGAAGCTCTCGCAAAGAGCTCATGGGAAAGGACGCTACGCGATCCGTTATAATCGATTCCGCTGCTGAATGGCGCAGCGCGCTGAGCTGGTTCAGCCGGCGCCAGCTATGCATCCGCTATCTTAGACTGAGCGTCGTCTTTTGCCGACAATCGTTGGATCCATCAGGGCGCTCCCAATTCATCTTTACGCTAGCGCGCACGCGCCGGTCTACGTGCGCGATGCCCCGCTGCACCTCCGGTTCTCTAATGAACGCGATCGCTCGCGCGGCTGCACGGCCGGCCGGCGGCGTTCGATACTGTCGGATCGCCCGGCACTTTCAACCTTGAACCCATCGCTATGGACATCCTGATATTAGCCTTCCTGATTCTGCTTAACGGTGGATTTTCGATGGCTGAAATCGCCGTCGTGTCGGCACGCAAATCGCGCCTGCAGCAGTCGGCAGAGGAGGGGGACACCGGCGCGGCCGCCGCACTCGCGCTGGCCAACGAGCCGAGCCACTTCTTGTCCACCACGCAAGTCGGCATCACGTCGATCGGCATTTTGAGCGGCGCCTTCGGCGAGGCGACTCTGTCGAAATCGCTGGGGCAGGCTCTCGCTCAGATCCCATTTGTCGCGCCCTACAGTAGCGTCGTCGCATTGGCGATCGTGGTGCTGATCATTACGTATGTTTCTCTGATCATCGGCGAGCTGGTGCCAAAACGCCTTGCATTGCATAACCCGGAAGCAGTGGCTTCGTTCGCCGCACGGCCGATGGCAGCGCTCAGCCGAGCGGCATTTCCGCTGGTCCGCATTCTTAGTGCGTCGACCGACTTCGTCATCAAAATCCTGGGTGCGAGAGCGTCCAACGAGCCGCCGGTCAGCGAAGCGGAAATCAATGTGCTGATGGAGCAAGGTGCAGAAGCCGGCGTATTCGAAGAAACCGAGAAGCAGATCGTCTCGAACATTCTGCGGCTCGACGAGCAGCGCATCGGCGCGCTGATGACGCCGCGGCTCGATATTTTGTTTCTCGATGTCGAGGATGCGTACGAAGACAATCGGCACAAGCTGATCGAGAGTCCGTATTCGCGCCTGCCCGTATGCAAGGGCGGCACCGATAACGTACTGGGTATCGTGCAGTCGAAGGAGCTGCTGGCGCGCGCGCTGTCCGGTCAGCAGTTCGATTTGCTGTCATCGGTGCGCCCGCCGCTCTATGTGCCCAACTCGATAACGGCGATGCAATTGCTGGAAACGTTCAAGAAGAACGGCTATCACGTCGCGCTGGTCGTCGATGAATACGGCGAGCTGCAGGGCCTGGTGACGATGAACGACGTGCTCGAAGCCATCGTCGGCGACATCGGCTCTGAAGACACACAGACGGACCCACTTGCGGTAAAGCGCGAAGACGGCTCATGGCTGCTCGATGGCATGCTGCCGGTCGAGGACTTCAAGAAGCTGTTCGACATCGACGAGCTGCCCGACGAGGAAAGCGGCAGCTACCACACCATCAGCGGTTTCGTGATGATGCAGCTCGGCCGGGTGCCGGTGGTGCCGGATCATTTCGAATGGGGCGGGTTCCGCTTCGAGGTGGTCGACATTGATCGCAGCCGCATCGACAAGGTCCTGGTGGCACCTGCCAAGCTACCGGATCCGCGCGAAGCGGATGCGTCCGCTCCGCAAACGCATTAACGGGTAACGCCGGCGAGCGCGCTGGGCGGACGCGTGCTCGCTGCACATCCGCTCGCGAGAATACCGGCGTCGGTTTACGCCCGCTTCAAGCTGTCGCGAATCTCGCGCAGCAGCGCTACGTCTTCCGGGACGGCGGGCGGCGCAGCCGGCGCCTCGGCGCGCTTCAGACGGTTGATCTGCTTGACCATGATGAATATGACGAACGCAAGAATCAGGAAATTCAACGCGACCGTCAGGAAGTTTCCGTAGGCCAGCACCGGGACGCCGGCCTTTCTCAGCGCATCCAATGTCGGCGGTATGCCCGGCGGCACGTCGGCAAGCGGGATGAACATGTTGCTGAAGTCGACCTTGCCGATGATGCGTCCGACCACCGGCATGATCAGATCGTTGACGACAGAGTCCACGATCTTGCCGAACGCCGCACCGATGATCACGCCGACGGCGAGGTCGATGACGTTGCCCTTCATGGCAAATTCTTTGAACTCAGACGCGAAGCTCATGTTGTTTTCCTTTTAGGTGATCGGAAACGTCGGTGCGACGGCGATTTGCCACGCATGACGACGCTGTCCGCAGCGCCACGGGGTCTACCAGCGCGCTATGCTAGCCTCAGTCGCCACTGGCAACAATCTCCAATCCTCGGCAATCTGCAATGCTCGGGCAACTGCAATGCGCGGCGTCCGGTTCACGGTCGTCGCGCTTCGATGAAATGCCTGCGCCAGAATGCCGCATCGGTGCGATCGATGCGCACCTTGCTGCCGGTCGACGGTGCGTGCACGAAGCGTTCATCGCCGATGTATAGGCCGACATGTGATCTGGATTTGCCATCCTGGTCGAAAAATAACAGATCGCCGGGCTGCAGATCGCCGGTGTGCACGCGCGTTCCGGTTCGGCGAAGGCCACGGGTATCGCGCGGGAGCGTCAAGCCCGCATCGACGTAGCTGTATTGAACGAGGCCGCTGCAATCGAACCCTGCCGGCGAATTGCCGCCGCGGCGATACGGCTTTCCTACCATCGCCAGCGCGGTGCTGACCGCGGCGCTGGCTACGTTTGCGGAAACGGGCGTGCCGGGTTGCGAGGATCGCTCCGGTACGCTGGTACAGGCGCACAGAATCAGGCTCGCTAAAATCAGCAGCGTCAGTTTGCCGGCGAGCAGTAAGGGGCGGCTTCTAGCGTACATGTCCGGCCCGATGTGCCGTTGGCGCAACGCCATCACGCGCGATGATCCACACCGGCCCGAGCTTCGGCGGCGCCGATTAGATTCGGCGCTAAACTGCGTGCTTTCTCTGAGACCGCAGCCTGCATGAAATCCAAATTCGTTCTCCGTCTACTACTCGCCCTCGTGTTGCCGATCTCGCACGCGGATGCCGGCATTCCGCCGATCAGCGTCGACGGCAAAATTCCATCGCTGGCGCCGCTGCTGGAACAGATTACGCCGGCAGTGGTCAACATTGCGGTGCTGTCGCGCTCGCCGCAGCAGGACAACCCAATGATGCGCGATCCGTTCTTTCGCCGCTTCTTCAGCGCGCCGGAGAATAGCAAGCCGCAGATCTCGGCCGGCTCCGGCGTGATCGTCGATGCAAAAGCGGGTTACGTGCTGACCAATCATCACGTCGTCAAGGATGCCGAACAGATCGCGGTAACTTTGAAAGACGGACGCCGGCTCGAAGGCAAACTGGTCGGCACCGACGTGGAAACCGATATCGCGTTGCTGCGCGTGCCTGCCGACAATCTGAAAGCGATTGCGCTCGGCGATGCCGATGCGCTGCGGGTGGGCGACTACGTGCTGGCTATCGGCAACCCATTCGGATTGGGACAGACGGTAACCTCCGGCATCGTGAGCGCGCTCGGACGCACCGGGCTCAACATCGAAGGCTACGAGGATTTTATCCAGACCGATGCATCCATCAATCCCGGCAACTCGGGCGGCGCGCTGGTGAATCTGAAAGGCGAGCTGATCGGCATTAACACCGCTATCCTGGGTCCGAACGGTGCGAGCGTCGGCATCGGCTTCGCCATCCCCAGCAACATGGTGCGCTCCGTGATGGCGCAACTGGTGAAATATGGCTCGGTGCATCGGGGACGCATCGGCATCACGACGCAGGACGTGACTGCAGAGACGGGAAAAAAACTTGGCACGCAAACTACCTACGGCGCGGTGGTCGTCGACGTAACCAAAGGTTCCGCGGCGGATGCGGCAGGCATGCGCGTCAACGACATCATCGTCGGCGTGAACGGCCGTCGAGTCCGCAACTCGGCGGACCTGCGCAATCAGATCGGCCTGGTGCCGGTCGGCGATCAAGTTGAATTCAAAGTGACGCGCGAAGGGCGCGAACAGCTTCTGAAAGGCAGCGTCGAGCGAACCCAGGTCGACGAGGCCGGCGGCGGCGCATCCGTGCCGGAGCTCGCGGGCAGCAAGCTCGGCAACGCGCGGCGCAACGGCAAATCCGAAGCGGTGGCGGTGATCGACGTTGCGCGCGACAGCCCTGCGTGGGCGCTGGGTATGCGCCCCGGCGATGTGATCGTCGCGGTGAATCGCAAGCGCGCCAAAAGCACGCGCGAATTTCTTGCTGAGCTCGAAGCGCCGGGACCGATCGTTCTCACTATGTTGCGCGGTGAACAGACGTTTGCGCTGCGGGTACGGCAGTGATGATGCACTGAGCACGCACCCCCAACCCAACGCGCCGCGTTTACTTGTTCGTCCACTCCTGCTCTTGCAGCAACCGCCACTGAATTTTGCCGGTGCCGGAGCGCGGCAGAGCGTCGACGAATTCGACCAGGCGGGGCACCTTGTATGCTGCCATGTGCTCTCGCGCCCATTCGATCAATTGCTCGGCCGTGATCTTTCCTTTCGATTCGGATTTCAAAACCACGAATGCCTTCACTGTTTCACCGCGCCGTGGGTCGGGCGCCGAAACGACCGCTGCCTCTTTCACGTCGGGGTGCTGATACAGCGTCATCTCGACTTCGGCCGGCCATACTTTGTAGCCTGACGCGTTGATCATCCGCTTCAGGCGATCGGCGATATAAAAGAAGCCGTCGTCATCGTAGAAGCCGAGATCGCCGGTGCGCAAAAACCGCTTGCCGCCGATATCGACCAAGGTAGCTTGCGTTGCTTCCGCGTTGTTCCAGTAGCCATGCATGAGCTGCGGCCCGCTCGACACGATTTCGCCTTGCTGATTGGGTCCGAGCGGCGTGAGCGTATCCGGATCGACGACCAGCGATTCGGTATCGAAGGTTGGAATGCCCAGGCACTGTTTGCGCAGATTGCCGGGCGGATTCATGTGCGTCTGCGAAATCGTTTCCGTCATTCCGTACGCTTCCATGTATTCGATGCCGCACAGTTCATATAGCTTGCGCGCGACCGGTTCGGGCATCGATGCCCCGCCGCCGAAAATATTCTCGAGCGAAGCCAAATTGCGTTGCGCAGTGGCCGGGTGCGCCAGCAGATCGACGACCATGGTCGGCACGTTGGCCCAATGGGTACAGTGCAATCGCTCGATCATGCGGCCTGCGGCCTCAGCGTCCCAGCGCGGTAACAAGGCGATGCTCGCGCCGGCGTAGATCGGCGCATGCATGCTGTGCTCCATGCCGGTGACGTGGAACAGCGGTGCGGTCGCCAGCACGACGGACTCTGCCCGCATCGCTTCCCAGATCGCCGCGCCGACTGCGTTAAAGTTGAACGTGCTGTGAGGATGCATGCAACCCTTCGGCCGCCCGGTGGTGCCCGACGTGTAGAGAATTGCGCACAAGTCGTCCGCGCCGGCCAGGGTTGCCTCCGGTTGCACGTTCGCGTTCACTGCGCCTGACCACGTCGTCATGCGCGCGTCGTCAATGCGAATCGGCGCTGCACCGATCATTTCGGGAACTTTGAGCGTAGTGGGCTCGGTGAGGTAATCCGAATACGCGCAGACCATCGCGTGGGTCAGCGCACTTCCGAGCAGCGGTTGGAAGTGGTGCGCGAGCTCCTGACCGAAAATCGCGAATCGAGCGCCGCTATCGGCGCAGTAATGCGCAAGCTCATCGGTCACGTTCATCGGGCTCACCGGCACCACCACAGCGTCGCAGCGCAAGATCGCGTAAAAACTCAGAATGAATTGCGGACTGTTCTGCAGATCCAGTAGAACGCGGTCGCCACGCGCCACGCCCCAGTTCTTTTGCATGAATCCCGCGAGACGCTCCGCTTGCCGCTTGAACTCCGCGTAGCTCAATTGTGAGTCGTAGAAAATCGTGATCGGCTTGTCCGGGTAGCGGGTCGCGGCGACTTCGAGGTTGTACCAGAGCGATGTCTTCGGCGTGGTCAGCGTTTTAGCCAGGTGCTTCGGCCAGAATTTTGGATAGTCGTCAGGTTTCATGCTGCTCTGAATTCTAGGCTTCGGAAAAGACCGGGCATGCCGGAAAAATTCGGCAAGCCGCTTCGCAGAATGTGTTTGCGGTGCAGATGGATCACACGGGCGATTGCTGTTGTTCGCGCTCCTGCATTGCGCGCCATTGAACTTTGCCGGTCGCCGACTTCGGCAGCGAATCTACGAACTCGACAACGCGCGGAATTTTGTACGCGGCCATGTGCGAGCGGCACCAGCTGATGATTTCTTCCGGATTGGCCGGCGGCGCGCCTGCCTTTAATACGACCACCGCTTTCACCGTTTCGCCTCGATGCGGGTCCTGGCTCGCGATGATGCACGCTTCCTGTACATCGGGATGTCCGTAAAGAATGGTTTCGACTTCCGCCGGCAACACCTTGAATCCCGACGCGTTGATCATGCGCTTGAGCCGATCGACCATGAAGAAGTAACCGTCTTCATCGATGCGGCCGAGATCGCCGGTGCGAAAAAATCGTTTGCCGTCGAGATCGATGAAGCATTCTTGCGTTGCTTGCGGATTTTTCCAATAACCGTTGAAAATCTGCGGGCCGCTGGAGATGATCTCGCCCACCTCGCCGACGCCGAGCTCGTGCAAGGTGTCGGGATTGATCACGCGCGCATCGGTATCGCAAATTGGAATACCCAGACACTGGCGCTTCGGATGCTCAGGCGGATTGATGTGCGTCGGTGCGATGGTTTCCGAGAGTCCATAGCCCTCGACATAGTCGAGCCCGCACAACGCTTTCAAGCGGTCGGCGACGGCTTCCGGCATCGCTGCGCCGCCGCCGCCGATGCGCTGCAGGCTGGACAAGTCATGCTCGTCAAGCTTCGGGTTGGCGAGAAAATCGATCGCCATAGTCGAGATGTTGGTCCACCCCTGAACCCGGTAGCGCTCGATCAGTTGCCCCGCCGTATCGCGATCCCAGCGCGTCATCAGCACGACCGTGGCGCCGGTGTAGATCGCCTGATTCATATTGCTCTGCATGCCGGTTACGTGGAACAGAGGCAGCGTGCCGAGCAAGGTGACATCCGGTGTGACTACACCGAGCCACGCCACGCCCGACACTGTCGTGCTCATCACGGTCGCATGCGTATGAATGCAGCCCTTCGGTTTGCCGGTGGTGCCCGACGTATAAGGCATGACGCAAAGGTCGTCCGGTCCGGCGAGATGGGGCAATGGACGCAGCTGCAAAGCAAGCGCGGCCATCCACGGCGTTACATGCTGTTGCGTGATGGCCTGGCGCTTCGCCGCGACGACTTCGGGTAGCGTCAACTGCGTCGGCCCCGCGAGGTAATCGCTGTAGGCGCCGACGATCAGGTGTTGCAGGCCGCCTGCGCCTAGCAATGGCGTTACGCGATCCAGCAGCTCCTGGCCGACGATCGCGACCGCTGCATCGCTGTCCTGTACGTAGTG
>JBBRGM010000030.1:0-18832 GCA_038240725.1 Burkholderiales bacterium
CGATCCAGCCTTTCGGCGCTTCGTCTTTCAGCGGATCGAGGTATTCCGGCTCGCCGGTTAGCATGCTCACGACCGATCGCCCTTCGAACAAGCCGCGCAGATTGCCTTCGCGCACGAACTTGGTCAGGTCGGCGCCGAACGTTACGTTGAATATCGCCTGCGGCTTGGCGGCTTCGAGCGCCTGAATCGTGCCGCCGGCTTCGAGCTTGCCCAACGCGGGCCATTGCTCCGCGACGAATTCGACGTCGGGTCGCTTCGCTTTCAGCAGGGCTTTGAAACTTGCGACCGCGGATTGGCCGTATTCGTAGTTCGGCGCGATCGTCGCCCAGCGTTTGGCGGGCAGCTTGGCTGCTTCTTCCACCAGCATCGCCGCCTGCATATACGTGCTCGGGCGCAAGCGGAACGTGTAGCGATTGCCTTTCTCCCACACCAGCGCGTCGGTCAGCGGCTCGGCGGCAACGAACAATATCTTGCTGCGCAGTGCAAAGTCGCTGACGGCGAGTCCGACGTTGGACAGAAATGTGCCGCTGAGGATGTCGGCCTTCTCGTTGCTGATGAGCTCATTCGCGTTGCGAATCGCATCGTCGGGCTTGCCGCCGTCGTCGCGGGAAACGACCTCGAGTTTGCGGCCGCCGAGCAGGCCGCCGGCTGCATTCACTTCTTCGACCGCGAGCTGCCAGCCGTTGCGATAAGGAATGGTGAAAGCCGGCACGGTGGAATAACTGCTGATCTCGCCGATCACAATCGGCTTTTGCGCTGCGTGCGCCGTCGAGCACGACAATGCAGCGACGGTTATCGCCGCCGCTGTGATGATTCGTTTCATGTTACCTCACGCTGAAAACTGCGGGAATTGCCGACGTGCGCCTCAGCGCAGACCATCCTGGCCTTTGACCTCGTGCTTCTGCAGGCCGCCGACGCGCGCGAGCGGTCGTCCGCCGTCGGTAATCGCGACTGCCACGACGATTTCGTTCGCACGCGGCGCATCGGACACGCGTGCTTCGACCGCGTCGAAATGGCTGCGCACGTACGCCGCGTTCTTGTGGCCGAGCGGGATGTCGATCGCGGTGCCGAGCGTGCCGACCTTCTTTGCCGACGGTACCAATGCCGCGCCCATCTCCACCGCTTTGCGCAGCGGCACGCCGAGCTTGGGATGCAGAATCGCTGCGGCGTGCTCGAGCTCGCCGGCCTCGCCGACTATCGCCGCTTTACCGTAGCTTTCCGCTTGCGAGCCTTCGATGCCGAGTGCTTCTACGCATTTGTCGCCGAGTAACCCGCCGAGCTCTTCGCCGATGTCGATCAGCTCGTCGAGCTTGTCGCGATAGCGGCCGGCGAATGGATTTTCGATGACGGCGATGGCAACCGCTTTGCGGACGGGGGGATTGACCGGCTGGCCCATCTCGAGGCGCACCTCATCGACTTGCACGATGAGTTTTCTGATCTTCGCTTTCATCGCCGTATTCCTCGCGCGTCGCTCAACGCAATCCGTCCAGGCCTTTGACTTCTGCAGCCCGCAGACCGCCGACGCGATCGTGAATGCGCGCGCCGGTACTCATGACGAGAACGTAGATCAGCTCATCGGCTGCCGGCGCACCGGGAACGTAGACTTCCATCGCGTCGAAATGGCCGCGGACGTAGCTTGCGTTGATGTGCGTAATCGGGACGTCGAGACGCGTGCCGGGCGCACCGACTTTTTTCGCCGAAGGCACGATCGCTTTCGCACCACCGAGAATCTCTCGCATTGCATAGCCGCCTGGGACATGCCATAGCGCACCGTGCTCGAGCTCGCCGCCACTGCCAACGATGGCGCCCTTGCCGTAGCCTTCGATTGCCGCAGTTTCGACGCGCATCGCCTGCACCAGCCGGCGCGACATCTCCAGGCCGAGCGGATTGAGCTTTTCCATCATCGGCAAGATGTTCGGTTCGTAGCGGCCGGCGAACGGATTCGTCAAGACAGCGCAGACGGCGCCGCGCTTGAGCGGTTTCGCCGGCGGCGGTCCGAACTCGTGGAAGATCTCTTCTACCTGCGTGAAGATTTCGCGGATCTCGATCATGGGTCTATTGAATCACATTCATCCGGATGCCGCGTGACGCCGGATTCTGGTTGCGTTTTCCGACGATGCGCGCCTGCCCTGCAAGCCAGAGCGCCGCGCCGTCGATGATCTGTCGATCGCACATCGATTGCGCTACCACTTCACCTGCGTCCAATGCGCACGCGATGCTCTGCTGCGATAAACGGCCGACGCCGACGGTCACCAGCCGCTCGCCGAGATCGCTGTCGTCTTTCAATTCGCGCGCGGGTCTGCGCAGAATAACAGGATCGTCGATGTCGACGCTGTTCGCGATCAACGTCGCTGCGGCATCCGCGCATGCCGCACAGTTGGCGAGTACGGTGACGCTGTCCGCGATGCCGAGGCTCGAGCTGCGTCCGCGCCAGCCGCTCGTCGCCACGCCGCGGATCGCAGTGTCCGCCGCGATTTCGATGTCGCCGTCGAGATGCAGAATTTCGCGACGCTTGAGCCGATTAAGATCCGCGTAGATCCCCACACGATAACTATATCCCGGCGTTAAGTGCAACGCGATGTCGCCGCCATTGTTGATGTGCGCGCGGACGATGCGTTCATCAATGCGAAAGGATTCGATCAGCTCATCGGCGACGGCGCCGGCGACCGCCGCCATCGGCGTGATGAACATGTCGCGATGCGGGTGGCACGCGGCCACCATGCGCCGAGCGACTTCGCCTTGCACGTGAGACGCGTGCTCGATCGGCAAGCGCAGGATCGGCAGCTCGCCGACCAGCTCGCTCAGCATGCTTTGAAATCGCAGCCAGGCCATTTGCACCGCGGCTGCGATTGCCCCGGCATCGCCGTCGGCGCCGATGATGAGATCGATCGGCCCGTGCTGAAAATGCCAGCGCCCGTCGGAAAACTGCGAGCGCACGGCACCGGATGACGCAACGAGACGGCGCGACGCATCGCCGGCGAACATCTGCACTCGCGGTTGCACGTATCTCATCTCGCGGTTCCGATCGGCCACGGGTTGAGGCCATCCCAACCGATCACGCGCACGCGTTCGTTGCGCATGACATCGTCCACCGTGCGAACGCGTTCCATGTGTCCGCCGAGCATTCGATAATCGTCGAGCCGCATGCTGAATTCGATCGGCGCGACGATTGCGGGCGTCGGCACATAACCGAATGAGTTGTCCGGCATGCGCGTGACGTCGACCATCAGCGTAATGCCACCTCCCGGCCACACGTACACCGGCGCGCCGCCGCAGGTGACCTTGACCATCAGATCCTTGATCGAACGCGTGAGCCGCACCGGATTATCGGTGACGCCGGCGCGCAGACTACCGCCGGCGCCCGCGAGAAACAATACGGTGGTCAATGCGGGCTCGCAATTCTCGCCGATCCGATCGACGACGCGGCGCACGGCCGCCGGCATCGGCGCCGGGATCGGCTGCAGCGCTTCATCGAGCACGAAAAACGCGGCGTCCTCGCCGGTGGTCGATACCATCAGCATGCGTAGTCCGGGCCGCGCGACTTTCGCATCGAAGCGCGTGACGATCGCGAGCGGATCGCTGATGTCGGTGCCGCCCCAGCCGGTGCCGGGTTTCGCTACTTGGAAATAACGTCCGGCGGTCGATCGCTTGCCGCGGATTTTGATGCCGGATGGCGGCATCTCTAAACAGCGTCCGGCCTGATGCTCGGTGAGCACACCAGTGATGTGATCGTCGACGACGACGACTTCATCGACCTCGCCGTACCATTGGCGGGCGAAAATGCCGATGGTCGCTGAGCCGCAACCCACGCGCATGCGCTGCTCTTCGACGCCGTTTACGAACGGCGCCTTGCCGGCTTTGATGATCAGCGCGGCGCCGCCTTCGACCTCTAGCGCCACCGGCTTGCGATTGCCCAAATCCATCATCATGTCGCAGGTCACGCGGCCTTCTTTCTTGCT
The DNA here is from genome assembly GCA_038240725.1 of Burkholderiales bacterium. GTDB lineage: Bacteria > Pseudomonadota > Gammaproteobacteria > Burkholderiales > SHXO01 > SHXO01. The sequence continues at coordinate 3,960 of JBBRGM010000030.1, forward strand.
GCCGCCGGTTAGATGGTGCACGCCGCCGAGCGACAGCATCTGCGAGCCGTACTCCGCGGTGGTGACATGACCGACCGCTTCGCCGTAACAACGCACGGTCGCCTGCTCCGGTCCGAGCCAGCGATCGGTGTCGATCTTCACCTTGAAGCTGCAATAGCTGAAGATGCCTTCGGTGACTACCGTCACCATATCGACGTTCTCATGCCTGGACGACACGATGAACGGCGCCGGTTTGTAATCCGGATAGGTCGTGCCGGAACCGACACCGGACACGAACACCGGCGCGTCGGGCAGCGGGCTGCCGTCCCAATCTTCGCTCTCGAGAAAGCCAGTAACCTCGCCGGAGGTGTCGGCCACCTTGCGAAACAGCGTGACCGGATCGACGCGCGTCAGCACGCCGTTGAAATTGCCCCAGCGATCGCACGCACCGGTGCGGCCTTCGGAGATGTGGCACAGCACGGGACACGCGTTGCAGATGATCTTCGCCGTCGACGCGCGCGCAGAGTCCACGTCGCCGACATCGGCAGCGGCGTCCGGCGGTGTGCTCATTCCGAAGCGGACAAGATCGCGGCGCGGATGCGATCGGGCGTTGCCGGCAGATGCGTGATGCGCACGCCGGCGGCATGGCGAATGGCATTGAGTATTGCCGGCGCAGTCGGAATCAGCGCGGGTTCGCCAACACCTTTCGCGCCGTACGGTCCGAGCGGCTCCGGGTCTTCGATCAGATAGCACACGATCGGCGGCACATCGCCGACGGTCGGAATCAGATAATCGTGCAGATTGTCGGTGCGGCCGCTGTGGTACTCCTCCATCAGCGCCATGCCGAGCCCCTGCGCGATACCGCCGTGGATCTGGCCTTCGACCTGGGTCGGATTGATCGCACGTCCGACATCGTGCGCCGCGTGAATGCGCAGCACTTTGACCGTGCCGAGCTCCAGATCGACGTCCACTTCGGCAAACTGCGCCGCGAAGCCGTAGGTCGCGTACGGTGAGCCTTGCCCGTTGGCATCCAGCGGAGTCGTGGGCGGATCGAAATAGCCTTCGCCCATTGCGATTTCGTTTTTCTCGTCGGCGTGCAATGCCGATAACAGGGCGCGAGATTCGGCGTCCTGGGTGCGTGCGATGAGCGCGCCGTTTTCCAGCGCCAACTGCGCTGAGTCCGGCGCAGTCAGCAGCGCAAGCAGACGCGCCCGCAAATCTTCGCCGGCGAAGCGGGCGGCGTTGCCGGAAACGAACGTCTGCCGCGAAGCGGAGGTTTTTCCCGCGTCCGCAGTGAGATCGGTATCGCCTACGATCTGATCGAACAAGCGCACCGGTAATCCGATGGCGTCGGCACAAATCTGCGCCAGCACTGTGCTCGAACCCTGGCCGATGTCGACCGCGCCGTTGTACAAAAGTATTCGCCCATCGCTACGAAGCGCAACCCGAATTGTCGATGGATTCGCGATGACGGTGTTGCCGATGCCATACCACATGCATGCGATGCCGACGCCGCGGCGGTAACCTCGGCCCGAGCCGTGCGTTGCATGTTCGCGCGCATTGAATGCAGCCGCGTTGGCCTGCGCTTCGCGCCACGGTTTGCGCAGCCGCTCCAGACATTGCGATAAACCGCAGCTCGCCGTAAGCGTCTGCCCGGTCGCTGTCTGCTCGCCGGCGCGAATCGCGTTCAGCCAGCGCAGCTCGAGGCGATCCATGCCGATACCGGTTGCGAGATCATCGAGCAGGCTCTCATGCACGAATGTCGATTGCGGCACGCCGAAGCCGCGAAACGCACCGGCAATCGGGCCATTGGTATACACCGCGCGCGACAGCGCGCGCACGTTGGCAATCGAATACGGTCCGCTCGCGTGAATCGGCACGCGATTGGCGACGGTCGTGCCCCACGATGCGTAGGCGCCGGTATCGAAGTCGCCGAAGAAATCGGCGGCGATCAGCACGCCGTCTGCATCGCAGCCGATGCGGCCCTGCATGCGCGCAGCGTGCCGTTTGGTCGTCGACGCCATCGACTCCGGCCGAGTAAACACGCCGCGGACAGGACGTTTGCAGATCCAAGCGGCGACAGCGAGCAGCGGTTGAATCGCAATATCGAGCTTGCCGCCGAATCCGCCGCCGACCGCCGAGGGCACGACGTGCACTTGCGCGGGATCGAGCTGCAGCACGCGCGCAATCTCGTCGCGATCCATGTACGGCGTTTGCGTGCAGGCGAAGATGCGCATGCGATCATTGCCCGAACCGTCCTCGATGCGTTCTGCGTAACCGGCTTCCGGCTCGATGTAAGCGTGCTCGACGGCGCTGGTGGTGAAGCTGCCTTGCGCCACGCAGTGCGCGTCGCGCAGCGCGTGCTCGACGTCGCCTTTGTTTACCCGGCCGCGGATCAGCACGTTGTCCGGTGCGAACACGTGCAGCGGTGTCGCGGACAGAAGCGCATCATCGAGCTCGAACACAGGCGTTTCCGGAAACCACTCGATGGGTACTTCCGATTCCGCGATCGACATCACGTCCGCGTATTCGCCCACCAGTGCGAGCACCGCTTCGCCGCGAAAGCGCACGTGTCCCGCCGCAAGCACGGGCTGATCTTTGACTTGTGCAAAGATGCCGAAATTATTCTGCGGGACGTCATCCGCTGTGAGCACTTCGTGCAGGCCAGGATGATTCGCGCGCAATTCGCCGAGCTCGCCGATGCGAAACCGCGCACGCGCGTGCGGCGAGCGGATCGCGCGCAGCCAGAGCGCGTGGGGCGGAAAGCGATCCGCCGCGTAGATCTCGTCCCCGGTGATCTTGGGACGGCCATCCAACTTTGCGATGCGGCTGCCAACTGCGGCGCCGGCATTTGCCGCTACGCTTTCGATGTTGGCATTCGCAGCCGCGAGCACCGCTTCGACGATCTTGCGATAACCAGTGCAGCGGCACAGCACGCCGCTCAATGCAGCGAGGACGTCCGGCTCGCTGGGGTTAGGCTTGCGCCGAAGCAGCTCTGCCGCCGCCATCAACATGCCCGGCGTGCAGGCGCCGCACTGCGCGGCGCCATGCTGCAGGAAGGCACGCTGAAGCACATGCAGCTCGCCGCCCTGCGCTAACCCTTCCACGGTGGTGACGGCACGGCCTTCCGCTTGCGCCGCGGAAGTGAGACATGCGCACGCCTGATTGCCATCCAGCAGCACCGTGCATGCACCGCAGTCGCCTGCATCGCAACCGACCTTGGTTCCGGTCAGCCCCAGCGGTCCGCGCAGCAGCTCGGACAAGCGCATCAGCGGATCGGCGCGAATTTCGCGGTTGACGCCGTTGACGCGAAACGCCATCGACATAGCAGCGCCGTCGATGCGCCGCTCGAGCTCGCTGCGCAGGGGCTTATTCACGGGGCGTATTCACGCGCCAGATCCGTCAGGCCGCGCTTGATCAGCGTAACCGCTGCATCGAGCCGGTACGATGCGCTCCCGCGCACGTCGGTCATTGGCGTGAGCACGCGCAGATCCGCCGGTCGCACGCGATCCGCCAGCGCAGGCGTCAACGACCTGCCCGTCAGCTTCAACTCCAACTCGCGAAGACGCCGTGCGACCTCGGAGCACGATCCGACGGCAATGGCGGCACGCTCGATCCGACCGTCAGCGTCCGGCTCGATCGTAATCGCCACCATGACGATGGAGATCACCAGATAGCGGCGCGCACCGAGCTTCGCGAACGTCGAGCGCGCATCGCGCCGCCACGCCGGGATCCAGACGCCGGTTACCAGCTCATCGGGACGGCATTGCGTGCGGCGGCTGCCGGTGATGAAACCATCTAGCGGAACGCGACGGGTGCTGGCCAGTGCGGTCAATTCGATTTGGGTATCGAGCGCGAGTAGCGCGGGTACACCGTCGGCCGCAGGCGACGCATTGCAGATATTGCCCGCGATCGTTCCGGCGTTTTGAATCTGGATGCCACCGATATCGCGTGCGGCAAGCTGCAATCCGGCGAATAGCGGCGGCAGCGGCTGCGCGATCAGGTCCGACCAGGTGGTCAGAGCGCCGATACGCAAACCACCCGCCGTTTCCCGGACGCCGCGGAGCGCGCGCACTGCGCTGATGTCGAGCACGTCCTCAGCGATCGGGCGGCCGACACGAGCAGGGTAGAAGTCGGTTCCGCCCGCGAGCACCGTGAAGCTGCGCGATCGCAGAGCCGACAATGCATCCCCCAGGTCGGTCGGGCGCAGGTACATGCTGATGGGCTACGCGCGCATCGCAATGTTGCGCCAGGCACCGCATGACTGCGCCGGATGCGCTGACGAGCCCTGCGCAGGCGGTGTTTGCTGCCGTCGCACCATCGACCCTCCGAGTCACCGGCGCGCATCCCCGCGCCACCCGCTTGTGTATTATGAAGCGTTCACTACAAACTGTGTAGAAAACACTTTATTCGAACCCCGAGATCACCATATCCTACGTCCCTTCCGATTTCAACTCCCGTCGCCCAGCCGGGCAACGCCGGCGCGGGAGATCGGTTAAACGCAAAGGAGAAAAATGACGCACGTCGTAACCGAGGCCTGCATCAAGTGCAAATACACCGATTGCGTCGACGTTTGTCCGGTCGACTGCTTTCGCGAAGGCCTCAACATGCTGGTGATCGAGCCCGACGAGTGCATCGACTGCGCCGTGTGCATTCCCGAGTGCCCGGTGAACGCGATCTACGCGGATGTCGATGTGCCGCAGGCGCAGATGAAATTCATCGCGCTCAATGCCGAGATGTCGGCCACTCTGCCGGCCATCACGTCGAAAAAGCCGGCGCCGGCGGACGCCGACGATTGGCAGGACGTTGCAGACAAGCTGCAGTATCTGGAGCGCTGAGATGACCCGCGAGACGTGCTCGTGACGCGCACTAAATCCGCCTCGCGCACCGAGGCAGCCACGAAAAGATCGAAAGCGCCCCTAGCGGATAAGAAAGGTCCGGTTAAGAAGTCCTCGCGTCAGGTCGCTTCGGTTAACAACAGCTCGCACAAGAAGGCGCCGAAGACGTTTACCCCGAAGACGAGCACCTCGGGCAAGCAAAACCGGACTTCCGCGACGAACGGCGGCGTTAAGCGCGTCCGCGATCCCGAGGGCATGCAGCGCAAGATCCTCGACGCGGCGACCGCAGAGTTTGCCAGCCACGGATACGGCGGCGCCCGTATCGAGCGCATCAGCCGCCGCGCCCGCACCGTCGATCGCATGCTGTACTACTACTTCGGCAGCAAAGAAAAATTGTTCCGTGCGGTGCTGGAAGCAGCCTACGACAAGCTCGGGCGCGCCGAACAGCAACTCGATCTCGCCGGCACGCCCGCGGCTGAAGGCATGCGGCATTTGATCAAATTCACCTGGGATTACTACATTGCCCATCCGGAATTCATCCGGCTGCTCAACAACGAGAACCAGTATCGCGGGCTGCATCTGAAAAAATCGCAGCGGGTGACGGAGCTGTCGTTTCCGATGCTCAGCATCGTGCGCGATTTACTTGCGCGCGGCGCGAAGGAGAAGGTGTTTCGCCGCAATCTCGATGCTACGCAGATCTACGTGACGATCGCCGCCCTGGGCTACTTCTATCTCTCGAACCGCTACACCCTTTCGCGATTTCTCGATCGCGATTTGCTCGCGGAGCAGCACCGCACCGAGTGGCTGCAACACATCACGGATGTGGTAATGAATCACGTATCCAAACGCTGATGCACTGATGCGAGCGCCGATGCGCAGAGATTATCGCGGCCGTGAGCCGGGCCCGCAGCGCGGAGGCGAACGGGGCGCGTGCCGCTCGCCCCGCCACGTCCGGTGCCTGCTACTCCGAGGTAACCGTGACCGGCTTTTGCGAAGAGACGTAAATCACCGAGTCTTCGATTGCTTTGAGCTCGTGCGTCTCGCCGGCTTCGGTGTAGCAGTAGTCGCCTGCGTTCAGCGTGGCGCCGTCGATGACCACCTGGCCGGAAATCACGAGAACGTCTTCCCCCGCCGCATGGCGATGGCGCGGGCCGCTGGCACCTGCTTTGATGCGAACGACTGCCGTACGCCCGTTTTCCTGGCTGAGCCGCAGAACGGCGCGCTCGGCACCCTCGTAGCCCGCCGATACCCACTCCTGGCTCGCTGCAGTCTTGATAAACATGACGCCCTCTTCTCTTGTTTGTCTGAGTTGCATCCGACCGGTAAGCACGTTCGCGGGGCACACGCTGCGCCCCGCCACCCGGCAAAGTCCTACTATAATCGGTTCGATCGATTTGCGTGTGCTGCCGAACACTGCTTCCGAGACCCGCCATGAACGACGCTGCCGACCCGACCGCGACCCAGGTGTTCCCGTACTTCACGCACGAGCACGAGATGCTGCGTGCAACGCTGCGCCGCTTCATCGCCGAGCGCGTGCTGCCGCACGCCGATGCCTGGGAGGAACAAGGCTTCGTCCCGCGCGAGGTGCTGCGCGACCTCGGCTCGCTCGGCGTGTTCGGTATGCGATATTCCTCCGAATACGGCGGCGGCGAGCTGGACACGCTGTCGACCATCGTGCTCGCCGAAGAGCTCGGCCGCTCGACCTACGGCGGTTTTGCGATCACCGTGCTGGTGCACACCGACATGGCATCGCCCCACCTGCATCACGCCGGCACGCCCGAGCAGCTGTCGCGTTTCATGCCCGACATCGTCGCCGGCAAAAAGATTTGCGCAATTGCGATGACCGAAGCCGATGCAGGATCCGATCTGGCCGGCATGCGCTCCACTGCGCGTCCGGTACCCGGCGGCCACCGGTTGAACGGCAGCAAGATGTACATCACCAACGGCGTCTACGGCGATGTCTATTTCGTAGCAGCGAAGACCGGCGAGCCGGGACGCAATCGGCAGATGTCGATGTTTATCGTCGAGGCCGGCACGCCGGGCTTTCGCGTCGCGCGTCCGCTCGCGAAACACGGCTGGCTGTCGAGCGACACCGCCGAGCTGGTGTTCGAAGATTGCATGGTGCCTGCCGAAAATCTGCTCGGCGGCGAGCACCGCGGATTCTATGCGCTGATGCGCAATCTGCAGAACGAGCGGCTGGTAATGGGTGCGCAGGCGATCGGCGAAGCCTCGAAGGCAATCGAGCTCACCCTGAGCTGGGTCACTCAGCGCAAAGCATTTGGGGCAACGCTTTGGCAGAACGCCGCGATCCGCCAGCGCCTCGCCATGCGCTCAGCGCAAGTCGAGGCCGGGCGCGCGCTGCTGTACAACACCGCATGGCGCGATTCGCTCGGCCAGGATGTTACTAAAGAGGTATCGATGATCAAGGCGCTGTGCGGTACGCTGGTCAACGAAGTCTTGTACGACTGCATGCAGTTCCACGGCGGTTTGGGCTACATGCGCGAATCGCCGATCGAGCGCATGGTGCGCGACGCGCGCGTGCAATCGATCGGGGGCGGCGCAACGGAAGTCATGCTGGAAGAGGTTGCCAAGCGCATGCACTGAGCGCTTGCGCAGCGATGCGCCGGTGGATGTCGCCGGGATCTCAACGTTACGTCGAAGCGACAATGCCGGTGCCCGCAACTAGATCTCGATCAACGTTCCTGTAGGTCTCTACCCTCCCTATAATTGCCCTTATGCGGGATTGCGTAAACAGCGCACATGCCGCAGTTCGGTCGCACATCGCGAAACATATCGCGAGAGCACCTCCACGCAGTGATGGAGTCAACTCGCATGGCGCGATTCGTTGTGTTTCCTCGCGACGATCCGGAACAGACCTCGCGCGTTCGCCGCTATCTCATTGCGTCTGGCACCTCGCTCATGTTCGTCGGGCTGATGGGGTTGTCGGTGTTGCTCGGCGTGCTCAACCTGCGCTGCTTTGTGATTGCCACGACTGCAGTGTTCACGGCGATTGCCACGTTCTACGCTTTGTTCCGTACCGGCGCCAATCGCCGCGCGCGCGATCGAACGCTGACGATTCCGATGATGTGCTGTGCGGTCTGCGTCGTCACCTACGTGCTGTACGAAGTCGGCCCGGCGCGCGGCGTGTTCCTGCTGATGTATCCGGTAATCCTGTTCCCCGGGGTATTCCGGTTCAACACCCGAACGCTTCTGTACATGAGCGTCTTCATGATGGCGGGGTATGGGCTCGTCATTGCGCTCCTCATGTACCAGCAGGCGCTGGAGCGCCCGCAAGTCGAGATTTTGCAGTGGCTGGTGTTGAACGCCGTGCTTGTCTGGTTTTCCTACATGGGCGGCTACGTCAACGATTTGCGGCGCAGGGTCCGACAGAGCGAATACGACGAGCTTACGCGCGCCTATACACGGCGCCGGATTTTCGAGATTCTTTCGCACGAAAAGACCCGCGCTGACCGCGGCGCCGGAGCGTTGGCGATCTGCATGATGGACATCGATTTATTCAAGCGCGTGAACGATGGGCTCGGTCACCATGCGGGCGACGAGGTGCTGAAAAGCTTCGTCAGTGTGGCTCAGGGCGAGTTGCGCGCGATCGACTTCATCGGACGCCACGGCGGTGATGAGTTTCTGCTGGTGTTGACGCAGACATCGCTGGACGGCGCGCTCGATTGCGCCGAGCGCGTGCGCCAGCAGACGGAGTTTCTCAAGACCACCCCAAGCGGGCATCCATTTACCATCACGGTCTCGATCGGCGTCGCGCAATATCGCCCGGGAGAGCTCTTGTTCGACACCATACAGCGTGCCGATGAAGCGCTCTATCGCGCCAAGGCCAAGGGGCGCAATCGTGTCGAGGCGGAGCTTGTTTCGCGCAGGACCAGCGACTAATCGATCAGAGGGCGATGCGCCAGGCGCCGAGCCTGGCAGCGCACCCGTCAATCGAAGCTGAAGCCTGCAGTGCGGGTGTAGTGATGCAGTCCTTCATCCTGGATTACCAGCGAGCGCATGCGACGGGTCCCGCGATTGTGGTGCGAATGCAGCGCGGCCGCCGGCGTGATCATCGCTGCGCCGTCCGACCAGTCGACACGCTGGCCGTCGATTTTCGAGAAGATCCCTTCGCCCTGGATTGCCAAGGTAATGGCGACACCGTTGTGGCGATGCGGACGCTGGTCGGCGCCGGCCGCCAGCGAATTGATCGCGGAATTGATCGTCGGGATCGTGTTGAAGCTTGGCGCCAGCGCGGCGCTGGTGAACTGCACGGAATGGCCGGTCGTGTTGGGCGTGATCGGACGCTGCCACACTGCCTCGAATTGGCTGTCGATCTCCCGCGCGGGCCAGTGCGTCGCTTCGACGACTGCTTTTCCAGGAGCAGGTGCGCGCAACCCTTCGAACGACAGCAGCGGCTCGTTGGTCGCGACGAACAGCAGACAATCGATCGCCGCCGCGTTATGCACGGTGGTTGCGCCGCCTGGGAAACAAAACACATCGCCTTCCACCCAGACGATGGTCTCGCCCGCATTGCTGCTTTCGCCGGCCCCGCGCATCACGTAGTAGAGCTCGCCGGATGCAGCGAAGTCGGTGCGCAGCGATTCGCCCGCGCGAATCTTGATGTAGCGTGCGAGCAAGGTCGGCGTCGTCGCCGGATACGCGGTAGTGAGATCGCTGGACTGGTCGAGCGGGATCATGCCGGTCGGCGTATTCACGGCAAACGCGCGATCGCGCTCAGTCAGAAATTGGCGGGCCGGCACCGCAGGCCAGGCAAACGCAAAGCCGTTTTCGGCCGTGTTGTAGCGCGCGCGGCGCGCATACGGCGTCTGCGCTACATCGCGCGTGGCAACCGCCTGGTCTTCCATCGTCATCGCATCTTCCTCGTCATGTCATTGTGTGGAGAACCGCATCGATTCTCATCTTTTGCATGCGTAGATGATACCTGAGGTACGGACTGGTTGAACGACCGCTCGGCCGCATCCACATCCGATCGCGCAGTCGACACTGGTTCACACGCCGGTCTGCTTCCGCGCCTTGCGTTCGGCACGATCGATCACGCTTTTCTCGAGCTTGTCGGACAGCTGCTGCGCGTCTTTGTATTTCACCAGCGGCAGCACCCAGGCGTAGCGTTTCCAATGTTCGAACAACGGGTACACACGCTGCGACGCCAGCACGATCGGCACCACCGGCACAGACGGTAATTGCGGAATGATCGCGGTGAGTTCTTGCGGGACGCTCTTCGGATCGGTCAGGTCGGCGATGATGAAGCGCGACATGTGCGCGAGCGTAACCACGGTCTCGGTGAGATCGCGCTGCGCCGCGGGTTGAAAATCGAACAACATCGGCACGTAGCCACGCGCGCGCAAATCGCTTCGCACGGCGGCGAGGACCGGTTTTCGCTCTGCGCTGAAACGTCCGAGAATCAGCACGGCTTTCTTGCCTACCGTATCGATTACGCTGCGAAGCTTGTCGTTGTGCAGCAGCAGATAAACCAATTGCGCGACTTCGAGATCGTCGACGAGAACGGCCGGCTCGCTCGGCGTTGCGCGAATAATCAGGTTCGACTGATCCTGCGGCTTGCCTTGCAAATTCCACACGGCGATGCCGTAGATCTCGCAACCGGTCAGCACCGCGCCTTCCAATCGCACTTCCGCAAGCGACGAGTGGCGCAGCACCGCGCCGGTGAGATCCGCGTGATCGAGCCGCGCCCGGCGCAAGCTCGTTGCGCGAAGATCGGCGCCGCGAAGATTTGCGCGCGTGAGATTGGCGCGGCTCAAAATGCTTTGACGGAAGTTGGTGCGCTCGAGATTCGCACCGGAAAGGTTGATGCCGCGCAGATCGCGATCGATCAGCAATGCTCGGCTGAGGTCGGGCTTCAACGACGGGCTGCGTCGCCGCCATGCGTTCCACGCGGTAACGCCATGCAACAGCCGATCGACTTGACGAGCGTCAGCCATTTCCTGGGATTGTTTACGGCTAGCCGATAACCGTCCGGCGGGTGGCGGATGGAAACGCAGTTAACTCGCCACGCCGGTTAAGCGTAACGGCGCGATACGCCCCACCAGCGACATCAGCGCACGAGTCGGCGCTGATGTCGCGCGTGAGCGGCCGATGACGTCGACCCCTATTGCGTGACCGTCGCGTGCTTGCGGCGAATCGACGCTTCGACTTCGACGCGGCGGTCTTTCTGCAGACAGGTGATCAGCTCTTCGCGTGCAAGACCGCTGCACTCGCCGGGCTGCGTCAGCGGCGCCTTGTTGCCGCGCCCTTCGTAGAACACTTTGTTGTCCGGAATACCTTTATGGATGAGGTATTGCGCGACGGCCCAGGCACGCAGCTCGGACAGGCGCTGATTGTATTGCGAGCTGCCGATGCGGTCGGTATAGCCGATGATGTCGAGGCGATCGAATTCGGCAGTCGTCAGCTTGCCAGCGAGATCGTCGAGGATGCCTTTGACCTCATCTCTGAGCGCGTACTGATCGAAATCGAATTTGCCCTCTTCGTTGACGCCGAGCACCAGGGGCAACATGCCGCCCAAAGTTTGCGGCTTGAATTCTTCATCGACACGCACATTGCTGTTCGGCACTTCGATTGCGGCGATACGACGGTCCTCGTCGTCTTCGACACCGGCTTCGCCGACGCCGACACCTACGCCTACGCCGTCACGTCCGCCATCCGCACGCTGCTGACCGCCGACGCCGTTGGCATTGCCGCCGGCGCTCGAATCGCCATTCATGCCGCTTGCGTCGCTGTTACCACCGGCGCCGTTGCGGCCACCGTTCGCTTGCGAGCCGCCTGCTGCGTTGCCGTTAGCGCCGTTCGTACCGGCACCATTTGCTCCCGCACTGTTTACTCCGGCACTGTTTGCTCCGGCACTGTTTGCTCCGGCACCGTTCGCACCAGCACTGTTCGCACCAGCACTATTCGCTCCGACACTGTTCGCACCAGCACTGTTGGAGCCGCCGGTGCCGTTACTCGCTGCGCTGTTGCCGGCGCCACCCGGCTCATCGCCCGCACCGCCTGCGCCGCGCTTCGATCCACCTGTACCGCTGTTGGCGCCGGCCGAGTTGTTGCCCGATGCGGCGCCGCCGGCGCCGGTCCCGGATTTGCCGTTCGCCCCGTTCGTGGCGCTGCCATCTCCGCGAGCGCCGCGCGTGCCTGCGCCGCCCGCTGCGCTCGAACCATCTGTCGCTTGATCGAATGACGAAGCATTGCCGTCCTCGCGGCGCGATCCCACCGAATTGCTGCCGCCATCTGTCCCGCCGGTGCTGCCCGATGAGGTGCCGTCGGCTTTTTTGCCGGAGCTGTTTACGCCACCGGCGCCGTTTGCTGCCTTGCCGCCGGGCTTGTTCGCGCCGCCCGCGGCGCTTCCCTTGCCCGGCTTGGCCGACGGTCCGCTCGCGGGATCGTTGCTGCCGGCGCCGCCGTTGCGGCCATCGGTGGCCGCATCGGCTTGCGCGCCGGTGCTCGGATGCATTGCCTTCGTCGCACAGCCGGCAAGGCTGAGCGCGATGAACAGCGGCAGCACTGTCAGCATCCCCGGGCGCAGCGATCGTGCGCCTGCTGAAATACCGCCTGCTGAAGTCCCGTGATTTACGAGTGTGGAGGTCAAGTTGGTCATTGCGAAGTGTCCTCTCGGATGCGCGTTAAGTCTACGATCTCAATTGTCGGTGCAAATCTTAACCGAGTTGAGCGGCGCCGGTTTTGCAACGAGCCGCTATACGTTTGCTCAAATGCGCCGATACAAGCTGCACTGCAACCGTAGCGAGTGTTGGTCGCGAGCGACAATCCTATCCCGTTCGATGCGCATATCTAACTGTCCTGCAGCCCGCCCCGCTCATCGCTGCGCGGCCGAGAGTACAACATGAACTGGCGTTGGCTGCTCGTAATTCTAATTCTGTACGGCGCATGGAATCATTGGCACAACCGGCCGCAATCGTATCCACCGGGTGCGCTGGTCAACAGTCAGCCGCGACAGTCCGACGTTGCGCCCTCGATCTCACATGCACCGCCAGAACAGACCGACGGCGCCGCAGTCGGTTCCATTCCCGCGCGGAACGGCTACCGCGTTACCGCGCTGCAATCATTCAGTCTCGAAGCGCGCGTGCTCGGCGCGGAGCATTATCGGTTCGACCGCGAAGCCGACATCGCGCCCGTCGACCTCGCGCTCGGCTGGGGCCCGATGTCGGATCAATCGGTGTTGGATCGCATAGAGATCAGCCAAGCCGGGCGCTTCTATCGCTGGCACGTCGATGAATTTCCGATTCCGCGCCACGACATCGAGGTGAACAGCGCGAATATGCACATGATCCCGGCAAACGACACCATCGCATCACGACTGAATTCGGTGCGCGCCGGCCAAGTCGTGAAGTTCAGCGGCTATCTGGTTGAGGTCACCGCCACAGACGGCTGGCGCTGGCGCAGCTCGCTAACGCGCGAGGACACCGGCGCCGGCGCATGCGAGCTGGTGTGGGTGGAGAAATTCGAGGTGGAGTAGGACCGCAGCGGATACGCTTAGAAACCCTTAAAGCCGCGCGGTCGTTTATCGAAACACAGATTGCGACTTCTTACATGCATAACGATCGCTCGTCGCTACACCCTGATCCGTCAGTGCATCGCGACAGCGATCGACATGCCATCTTGTCTTCAATCAAAGGGACGCAGCCATGAGCCTTGTCCGTAATGCGTTGCTTGTCGGCACATCGATTCTGATGTGTTCTGAGGTCTGGGCCAACGATGTCAGCCTTTTCGAAATCCAACGAGACACGAATTGGACGACCGCGGGATTCGGTGGAATGCGGGGTGTCGGGACCGGAACGCTGACCTTGGCCGGCATCGACGGTCCGGTTACTCAAGCGCTTCTGTACTGGGCAGGCCCAACCAATTCCAATGTTCCGACCGCAAATGCGAATGTGGCATTCAGCGGCACGCCTGTTGTTGGACACAACATTGGATTCACCGCCGACAACAACTGGGGCTTCCAAAACAGCCAGGCGTATCGTGCCGACGTAACGTCGCTGGTGTCGGGCAACGGATCGTACAGCCTGTCTGCGTTCACCAAACCCGATGCAGAAATAAACGGTGCGTCGCTAGTGGTGTTCTTCAATGGCACGGCGCCTAAGCGCGATGTCGCATTATTCAATGGCAACGACTCGAATCAAATCAACCCTCACGACTCATCCGGCTGGACAACTACTTTGGCCGGGATCAACTACACGTCTGGTTCCGCCTCACTCGTTCTGAACGTTTCGGATGGTCAGAGATTCGGACCGGTGGATGACGGCGAACTACGCGTAAATGGAACTCTGCTGGCCTCCGGCGGTTTGTTCCAAGGAGACTCCGTACCTAAGGGAACAGGCGGCGTCAGCAATGGCGCGCTATGGGATATCCCAAGCTATGACATCACGACTTTGCTACACCCGGGCCCCAACTCGCTAACAACAACCCTGTGTCCAGCCGGCTGTCTGACGCCCGGCGGCGAATACGATTATGTGGGCTTGATAAGTGCAGCGGTAGATTTGCCGGCCGGGGCCGCACCGCCGCCAACGCCTATGCCTGAGCCATCGGCTTTGGTTATCGCGTCGATGGGTTTGCTCATCCTATTCGGCATCGGCCGGTATCGATCGGACGGTAACAAGCAATAGGTCGGACTGCATCCGACGGGCGCAAATCCTAATCGCCGGTTCGTCGAAAACAATCGCCCCGAGTCAACGATTCTCGAAAGCGTCGTCGTCACCGCCAGTTCACCTCTTCACCCAACCCCTCACCGGTTCCCACGATGGTCCATTGTGGGGGATGGTCATGTTGGCGGTTCTGCCGGCCGCATCGTAGGCCCAGTCGATCTGTCCTTGCGGTTGCGCCGACCGGCAGTGGCCAGGCGGTTCGCGGAGTGGTCAGTAGCTAGGGAAGCTCTGAAAGTCTTGCGACGCGCGTTGCGTCAGGTGCGGATGGATGCGAGGCATCGCGACGAAGCCAAGGTAGGTACCTTGGCGAGGAGCGCAACGATGCAGACGCCGCACCTGACACAACCCAATAATCTGTCGTCTCTATAGAGGG